>NZ_NPIA01000004.1 GCF_002262935.1 Lottiidibacillus patelloidae
TGTCTGGTAATGATGGCGAAGAGGCCACACCCGTTCCCATACCGAACACGGAAGTTAAGCTCTTCAGCGCCGATGGTAGTTGGGGGCTGTCCCCCTGTGAGAGTAGGACGTTGCCAGGCAAATATGAAGAAGAAGTTGGATTATATCCAACTTCTTTTTTTCCTTCTAAAAAGAGACAGATAAATTTACGTAACTTTGTTATAGTAAAATTAAAACTGAAACAAAGGTGATTATGATGAACTTTACATACGCAAAAGAAGATAACCTTGAAGAATTAAAAAAACGAGATTCACATATTTCTGCCAAGGTGTTACTAAAAAAAATAAGAGATGAAGAAATTATCTTAGTTAATGATGAAAAAGGAATGCTAGTAGGCTTTCTTCGCTTTAATTATTTTTGGGATAGCATTCCATTTATGAACATGCTGCAAATTGTAAGTACTGCAAGGAGAAAAGGCATCGGAAAAGCTCTAGTTACTTTTTGGGAAAGTGAAATGAAGAAACAAGGCCATAATTATGTATTAACTTCAACGCAATCAGATGAAGAAGCACAGCATTTTTATCGAAAGATAGATTATAAGGAAAATGGCTCGTTTATACTTCCAAATGAGCCACTTGAGATTATTTTTGGTAAAAAGCTTTAAATAAACATAAAGGAAAGAATGGTGAGCGCATGATTACTATTAGATCTGAACAAAAAGCTGACATCGAAAGGATCTATCAAATAAATACACTTGCTTTTGCTAGAGAAGGTGAAGGGAAATTAGTAAACGAAATACGAAAATCTCCTTATTTCATACCGCCCTTATCATTAGTAGCTGAAAATGATAAGGGTATAGTAATCGGTCATATTTTATTTAGTAAAATAACGATTGAAACAAGTGATAAATCTGTAGAGACATTAGCGTTAGGACCAGTAGCGGTAGTTCCAGATTTTCAAAGACAAGGAGTAGGTGGAGCTTTAATTAGGGAAGGTATTCGAAAAGCGAAAGGGTTAAACTATGATTCTGTTGTAGTACTTGGCCATGCAGAATACTATCCTAAGTTCGGCTTTAGTAAAGCAAGTGAAAAAGGAATAAAACCGCCATTTACCGTTCCAGATGAAGCTTTTATGATTCTTGAGTTAAAAGAAGAAGCATTAAAAAATGTGATAGGAACGGTTAAGTATACGGAACCATTTTTAAAAGTTTAGAACTTAATAGCACGATACTCAATTAATAGAAACAGAAAAAACTAGGATAATAAAATCCTAGTTTTTTTTTCTCCTCTTTCTTAATCTTCCATCGACTTAATAGAAACGTATGAATTTTTATCTTTCGGAAAAGCACGATAAAGCTGAATGATTAACAATCCTCGATGATATTTCCCTTCGACTTTGTCTTCACGAATTGGATATGGTAATTCAAAAGTTCGATTAAAATTCCCCGTATGAATTTCGGATTGAACAAGTTGAAAACCATCGTAACCTAAAGAGATTTTTCCGCTAACTTCAACGGTCCGGTAATTAGCATGAATTGATATTTCTTCAACATCGGTTACTCCAGGAAGACTGATGACGAGAATACATTCATTTTCTGTTTTATATATATTTGCTTTGGGAAAATGCTCTAACATCTCCTGAAATTCCATGAAAAAATTATCATTATTCATAAATTGTTCCATATGTTTTTTCCATTGCTTCATATTATCCATACCTTTAAACATAAACATCCCTCCACTTTTCTATTAATTATCATATGTGGGCGTAGTACATTTGGTCCGAAAAGAGGCGATTTCTTGCATGAAGGTAATGTAGTTAGTACAATGAGGGCAATACAAGCGCAAAGTTCAGGAGGGATTTTTTGTTAGATAATGCTTTAGTTATGATTGGCCTAATTTTACTTATTAATATCGTATACGTTTCCTTTTTTACGATCAGAATGATTTTGACCTTAAAAGGCCAGAGGTATTTAGCAGCATTTATAAGTGTTTTTGAAGTTATTATTTATGTTATTGGCCTAGGTATCGTTTTAGAGAACTTAGATAATCTATATAATTTAATTGCTTATGCAACCGGATATGGACTCGGTGTATTAGTGGGGATGAAAATTGAAGAAAAACTGGCACTAGGATATATTAAAGTTAACGTTATTGTTAAAGATGTTAATACAGAAATACCAAGAATTTTACGTGACAAGGGGTATGGTGTGACATCTTGGATTGCTAATGGTTTAGAAGGAGAACGGTTAATGATTGAAATATTAACATCCCGCAAATCGGAAGTAGATCTATATAATACCGTAAAGAAAATTGACGAAAAAGCATTTATTATTTCACATGAACCGAAAGCATTTTATGGAGGCTTCTGGGTTAAGAAAGTACGGAGGTAACGTCCTTGAAAAAACAAAAAAAGAGAAAGTTTGAAGTTCTTGATGGCGAGACAATTGATCAGTGTCTAGAAAGAATGGAAAAAGAAGGGTATACACCTGTTAGGAGAATGGAACGTCCAGTTTTTGAAGAAATTGTTGAAAATAAAGAAAAAATAAGAAAGCCTTTCAAACAGCAAATTATTTTTGAAGGGAAACTTAAAGGGGAGAAGTAATGTGATAGAGCGTTATACGCGACCTGAAATGAAAAAACTTTGGTCTGAAGAGAATAGGCTGCAATCTTGGTTAGAAGTTGAAATTTTAGCTTGTGAAGCATGGAGTGAGCTCGGAACAATTCCAAAAGAAGATGTAGCATTACTTCGCAAAAATGCGTCTTTTAATATTGATCGAGTAAAAGAAATAGAAGAAGAAACAAGACATGACGTTGTTGCATTTACTAGAGCTGTTTCTGAAACATTAGGGGAAGAGAAAAAGTGGGTCCACTATGGCCTTACTTCAACAGATGTTGTTGATACGGCCTTAGGTTATCAACTTAAGCAAGTGAATGACATTATAAAGCAAGACTTGGAAAGAATCGTACAAGTATTAAAGGAAAAAGCACAAGAACATAAGTATACGGTTATGATGGGGCGCACACATGGCATCCATGCTGAACCGACAACTTTTGGCTTAAAGATGGCACTATGGTATGAAGAAATGAAGCGAAATGTAGCACGTTTCGAGGAAGCTGCAGACGGCGTTCAATATGGGAAAATTTCAGGGGCAGTAGGTACATATGCCAATATCGAGCCATTTGTCGAAGAATATGTTTGTGAAAAATTAGGGATTAAACATGCTCCAATTTCAACGCAAACACTTCAGCGTGATCGCTTCGCTCATTATATGTCTGTCATTGCTCTTATTGCAACAAGTATTGAAAAGTTTGCAGTTGAAGTTCGCGGCTTACAAAAAAGTGAAACGAGAGAAGTCGAAGAGTATTTTGCAAAAGGTCAAAAAGGGTCTTCAGCTATGCCTCATAAGCGAAATCCAATTGGCTCGGAAAATGTTACAGGTTTAGCGAGAGTTATTCGAGGGTATATGGTAACGGCATATGAAAATGTCCCACTTTGGCATGAACGTGATATTTCACATTCTTCTGCAGAGAGAGTTATTTTACCTGATGCAACTACAGCATTAAATTATATTCTAAATCGCTTTACAAATATTATTAAAAATTTAACAGTCTTCCCTGAAAATATGAAACGAAACATGGATAAAACGTATGGCTTAATTTATTCACAACGAGTATTATTAGCGCTAATAAATAAAGGGCTAAGCCGTGAAGATGCTTATGATCTCGTCCAACCGAAAGCAATGGAGGCTTGGGAAACAGAACAACAGTTTAAAAAGCTAGTTTCTGAAGATAAACAAATATCCTCCCTATTAACAAAAAAGGAAATAGATGATTGCTTTGATTATAGCTATCATTTATCACAAGTAGATAATGTATTTAACCGTTTAGGGTTATAACTTAATCACTTTTTCCGGCGAATCCAAACATAAGATAGGGCAACAATACTTCCTATTAACGTTGCCAATATAAAAAGTGTATCCGATAAATATTCAAACATGTCATTCACTCCTGCTATAAAAGTCTCCCGTAACTTGGGAGACTTTTTTCAATTATTTTTATGGTTAATCTCAATTTTTGTTAAGACGGGTTTATGATTTCCTTTTCTTCCTCGATGTCACAGCAGTCACCTTTTTTAGGCATACATTTCATTAGTTCAGTGATTGGGCAGAAACGAGTAATTCCTTGAGCAACTTTCATTGCTCCGAGTAGCACTACCCAAAGATAAGACTGACACCATGGACGTTTCACTAATTTAGCAGTAGACCACGACAACATCGTTAATCCACAAGTAATACGAATCATTGCGTTAATAATTCCAATATTTGGACGCATTTTTTCACCTCCATTTCTACTTTCATGGTAGGATATAGGAAAAGAGACGAAGGGAGAACGTTCTTTATGTTTCATTGGGATGTCGAGCAAATTAGAAAACAAATTAATGTAATTAAAGGAAAAGAAAATCCTTCTAAAGTTTTAAAAAACGTTACTTACTTAAATGGTCCTCTAAAGAAATGGCTTTCTGGTCATATATGGATTAGTGAAAACCGCATCATATACGTCGGTGAAGAGCTGCCCGAAAATCTAGAAAATACGGAAGTTGTTGATTGTACTGGGCAATTTGCAGTTCCTGGTTATATCGAACCACATGCTCATCCATTTCAGTTATATAATCCCCTCACTTTAGCTCATTATGCATCACTACGTGGAACGACAACACTTGTCAGTGACAACCTTTTATTGTCAATTTTATTTAATAAACAGCAAGCTTTTTCATTCATAAATGCTTTGGATAAAGAAGTATCCTCCTTTTATTGGTGGGCAAGATATGATTCTCAAACAGTGTTGCAAAACGAAAGACAAACCTATACAAAAGAAACGTTAAAAGCGTGGACAGATCATCCGAATGTACTTCAAGGTGGCGAGTTAACAGGTTGGCCAAAAGTGCTTGCAGGTGAAGACGAACTTGTAAAAGCAATGATTGAAACTAGAAAAAATAACAAACCTATTGAAGGACACCTTCCAGCAGCCTCGGCAAAAACATTAACACAGCTGGCACTACTCGGTGTGACTAGTGACCATGAGTCAATGACGGGTAAAGATGTTTTTGAACGTTTACGTCTTGGGTATAACGTAGCATTAAGGTATTCATCGATTCGCCCGGACTTGCCGGCATTACTTGAAGAAATGAAAGAGTATGACCTAGCTTCTTACGACAAAATAATGTTTACGACTGACGGATCGACACCAGCTTTTTATGAGCAAGGTGTTATCGATAAAATGATCTCTATTGCACTAGAAAATGGAATACCGTCAGAAGAAGCGTATAATATGGCTTCTTATAATGCGGCAAGGCATTTGCGAATTGACGATGTTCACGGCATTATAGCGCCAGGACAAATCGCCCATATTAATATACTTTCAGATATAAATAATCCTACACCTATAGCCGTTTTGGCTAGTGGCGAATGGGTTTTAAGAAACAAGGAAGCTTGCATGGAGGAAAAGCCGTTTCCATGGGCGGATTTTGACGTGGAAAAGCTGAACATTAGCTGGGAATTAAAAGAGGCAGATTTTCAGTTTGAAACAAAAACTGGATTAAAAATGCTCAATTCAGTAATTATTAAACCGTACGAAAGAGAAGAAGAAGCTCTTGCAGAAGACGAAAGTTATGTCATGTTAATTGATCGAAATGGGAAGTGGCGAGTTAACACAATATTGAAAGGCTTTGCTACCAATGTTTGTGGATTTGTTAGCTCTTATTCTAATAGTGGCGATATTATTTTAATTGGAAGAAATAAAAATAGGATGATCGCAGCTTTTAACCGCATGAAACAAATAGGTGGAGGCATTGTGCTTAGTGATAACGAGGAGTTAGTATATGAGCTACCGTTACCTTTGGCGGGCGCTTTTTCGGATATGCCTTTAGTATGGTTAGCGAAGGAAAATACAAAATTAAAAGAAATGCTACAAGAGCGAGGATATCGATTTGAAGATCCTGTCTATACATTGTTGTTTTTGTCTTCCATTCACCTACCATATATTCGCGTGACTCCAGCAGGAATCTACAATGTTATGCAGAAAAGTATTCTCAATCCTTTCGAGGTGCGTTAAACTAAAGATAATACTAATAAGGAAGTTAGGTTGATACTTATGAAAAGGATATTATTTATAATTATTTTCACATTATTCGCCTTAACTGCGTGCTCTAATGGAGAGAAAAATAACGAAGAACTAAGTTCGCCAGACCCAGTAATTACTGATGAAAATGAAAATGCAAACGATGAAAGTACAGATGAAGAAGAAGTAGTAGAAGTAGTAGAAGAAGTAGAGGAATCTTTACCATACGTTTATCCATTAACAGGTATTCGAACAGATCAAGACATCTCACAACGTGTCATCGCTGTTATGTTAAATAACCACGTAAAAGCAAGACCACAATCGGGACTACATAAAGCAGATGTTGTCTATGAAGTTTTAGCCGAAGGAAACATCACTCGTTTTTTAGCTTTATATCAAAGTGATCTTCCAGAAGTATTTGGACCAATTCGTAGTGCAAGACATTATTATATGGATTTAAGTAATGGCTATAATGGTTTTTATATTCACCATGGATGGAGCCCATTGGCGAAAAAAATGGTGAAAAATGGCCAAATTGAAAACTTAAATGGACTTTATTTTGATGGAATATTATTTCATCGTGCACCGTTTAGAAAAGCTCCTCATAACTCGTACATTACCGTTGAAAATTTAATGGAAGGTGCAGACCGTAAAGGGTACGCATTTGAAGATACCGACATTTCACCCTTACCATTTTTAACAGAAGACGAAGTAGCATCTTTGTCAGGTGAAAAAGCAACTAGTGTTACTGTTACATATGCTTCTAGTTATGATGTGAAATACGAATATAATGCGGAAGAGATGACTTACACGAGATACAGTTCAGGTGTGAAAACAGTAGACTTAGAAACAGAAATACCAATTACAACAAAAAATATATTCGTTGTTGAAGTGCCTCATTACTTTATTGATAGCTATCCACGCCGAGGTTTAAGTTTAACTGATGGTGGAAAAGGATATCTTATAGGTAATGGAATTGTACGGGAAGTAGAATGGCAAAATGTTGATGGGCGAATTCTTCCATTCCACGATGGGAAAGAAGTTGGCTTTATTCCAGGAAAGACGTGGATTAATATTGTACCAACAGACCCAGGTTTAGAAGATAGCGTTACTATTGTCGGTAATGAATAATAGTTTCGTTTTAAAGCTCGAAGGGAGAAAAAAGCGTGTCCATAGAAAAATTAAAAAGTGAAGAATTTAATGAGTTATTTGAAGCTATACTTTCTTTAGATTCAGTGGAAGAGTGTTATAAATTTTTTGATGATATATGTACAATAAATGAAATTCAGTCAATATCACAAAGATTACAAGTAGCGAAAATGCTTAAAGGTGGATTAACTTATCAAAAGATAGAAACCGAGACTGGCGCAAGTACGGCAACAATCTCTCGTGTTAAGCGTTGCTTAAACTACGGAAATGATGGCTATAATATCGTTTTAAATCGCATATGTCCTACTACTGAAAAAGAGAGCCTGTAACATTTTGTTACAGGTTTTATTTCTTTTTAGAGTGCTCCAGTTTTTACGCCGTTAACCGATTGCTTCAGCTTTTCTTTATCTGTCTAGCTTCGACTCCTAGCGACTAGTTAACTTCATACTTCTCATTTGCGATAAGTCAACATCAAAGTGTAAGAACACTTTGTGTTTCCTTTATCTCACTCGAAGTATTCCAGTTCATACGTCGCTAAGCAGTCGTCTCAGCTTTTCTTTATCTGTCTAGCTTCAGCAATCAACGTCTAGAAAACTTCACACTCTTCATTTCGATAAGTCTACATCGAATAGTTACGACTATTCGTGTATCCTTTATCTTAATCAGAGTGCTCCAGTTTTTACGCCGTTAACCGATTGCTTCAGCTTTTCTTTATCTGTCTAGCTTCGACTCCTAGCGACTAGTTAACTTCATACTTCTCATTTGCGATAAGTCAACATCAAAGTGTAAGAACACTTTGTGTTTCCTTTATCTCACTCGAAGTATTCCAGTTCATACGTCGCTAAGCAGTCGTCTCAGCTTTTCTTTTTTGGACGGTTACCATGTTATTTTGTTATAATTTTTTCATGAAGATGTAGGAGGAAACACGATGATGGAGTATCAAACATGGCAACATGTTTTTAAATTAGACCCTAATAAAGAAATCAATGATGAAAACTTAGAATTGATTTGTGAATCTGGTACGGACGCAGTAATTGTTGGTGGAACCGACGGAGTTACAATTGATAATACACTAGACTTATTAATGCGAATTCGTAGATATTCTGTACCTTGCGTACTCGAAGTTTCAACGATTGAAGCACTGACACCTGGCTTTGATTATTATTTTATCCCAACAGTGTTGAATAGTAATGAAACAAAATGGGTAACAGGTTTACATCACGAAGCTGTTAAGGAATACGGAGATATTATGAACTGGGATGAAATTGTCATGGAAGGCTACTGTATTTTAAATGAAAAATGTAAAGCTGCGGAAGTGACAAAAGTGAATGCGAATTTGGAAGTTAATGACGTTGTTGCCTATGCACGAATGGCAGAAAAGATGTACAACCTTCCAATTTTTTATTTAGAGTATAGTGGAACATATGGCGATCCTGCAATTGTTGAAAAAGTGAATAACACACTAACAAATACGAAACTTTTTTACGGCGGTGGCATTGACTCGAAGGAAAGTGCGAAAGAGATGAGCAGGTTTGCTGATACGATCGTAGTTGGCAATGTCATTTATGAAGATTTAAAAGCTGCCTTAGCTACAGTAACAGCAGTAAAACAAACAAACGTTTAAGGAGTGCAACAAATGAATACGATGAGCGAACGTTTAGTAGAAGGATTGAATAAAGAACAAAAAGAAGCAGTAAAACATACAGAAGGACCACTATTAATAATGGCTGGTGCGGGAAGTGGTAAGACTAGAGTTTTAACACATCGTATGGCGTATTTAATTGTTGAGAAAGGTGTTACACCATGGAACATTCTAGCACTAACCTTTACAAATAAAGCGGCTCGTGAGATGAAGGACCGTATTTCCGCTATTATCGGACCATCTGCTGAAGATATGTGGGTATCAACGTTCCACTCAATGTGTGTTCGTATTCTTAGAAGAGATATAGACCGAATTGGTTTTAATCGTAACTTCTCAATCATTGATTCAAGCGACCAATTAACGGTCATTAAAAACATTTTAAAAGCGCAAAACAAAGACCCGAAAAAATGGGATCCGAAGACAATTTTAGGTTCGATTAGTAGCGCGAAAAATGAATTGAAAACGGCGGAACATTTTAGTAGAACAGCCGGGGATCATTATGACAAAATCGTTAGTGAAGTATATACAGCATATGAAAAGCGTTTAAAGCAAAACCATGCATTAGACTTCGATGATTTAATTATGTCAACAATTCATCTGTTTAAGCGTGTACCTGAAGTACTTGAATTTTATCAACGTAAATTTCAATACATTCACGTCGATGAGTATCAAGATACCAACCGTGCACAATACGTATTAGTGCAAATGATGGCAGAGAAGTACAAAAACATTTGTGTTGTAGGTGACTCAGACCAATCGATTTACCGCTGGCGTGGCGCCGATATTGCTAATATTTTATCGTTTGAAAAAGACTATGATAATGCGGAAGTTATTTTATTAGAACAAAACTATCGTTCAACGAAAAGTATTTTAGAAGCGGCAAACAACGTTATCGAAAAAAACATGAACCGAAAG
Source organism: Lottiidibacillus patelloidae (assembly GCF_002262935.1). Taxonomy (NCBI): domain Bacteria; kingdom Bacillati; phylum Bacillota; class Bacilli; order Caryophanales; family Bacillaceae; genus Lottiidibacillus; species Lottiidibacillus patelloidae. Next base: position 9,802 of record NZ_NPIA01000004.1, read on the forward strand.
CCGAAAAAACTTTGGACAGAAAACCCTGATGGCAAAAAGATTAATTATTACCAAGGTGATAATGAGCATGATGAGGCACGATTTGTTGCTGGTAAAATTAAAGAATACGTTGATAATGGGAAGTATTCTTATTCAGATATTGCAATACTATACAGAACGAATGCTCAGTCCCGTGTCATGGAGGAAATGTTCCTTAAGGCAAATATGAATTACACAATTGTTGGCGGAACAAAGTTCTATGACAGAAAAGAAATTAAAGATTTACTAGCGTATCTTCGCTTAATTGCGAACCCTGATGATGACATTAGCATGCGCCGAATTATTAACGTACCAAAAAGAGGAATTGGGGCAACAACAGTTGATAAAATTGCTCTTTATGCCGATCAAAATGATATGTCGATGTCACGAGCATTAATGGAAGTTGAGCAAATTGGTCTAAGTGCTAGGTTCACAAATTCTTTAAGAGAGTTCGCAGCCCTTATGAACAATTGGACAAAAATGCAAGAGTTCTTATCTGTTACAGAGCTCGTGGAAGAAGTAATTAAGAAGACAGGTTACAGTGATATGCTAAAAGCCGAAAAATCGCTAGAAGCAGAATCTCGCCTTGAAAACATCGAGGAATTTTTATCAGTAACGAAAGAATTTGAAAAAGGTTCTGATGATAAAAGTTTAATCTCCTTTTTAACAGACCTAGCATTAGTAGCTGATATTGACCAAGTAGATGAAGAAGAAACTAAAACTAACGATAAAATTGTCTTAATGACGTTACACTCTGCTAAAGGACTTGAATTCCCACTTGTATTCTTAATGGGAATGGAAGAAGGCGTCTTCCCACATAGTAGATCTCTTTTTGAAGAGGAAGAAATGGAAGAGGAACGTCGTCTTGCTTATGTAGGGATAACGAGAGCAGAAAAAGAATTATATTTAACGAATGCAAAGATTCGTACTTTATTCGGCCGGACAAATGTAAACCCTGCATCACGCTTTATCCAAGAGATTCCTGAACATTTATTAAATGACTTAAACGAAGGGAAAATTCCTTGGAAACAACCGAACCGAAACAATGTTGCACAACAACCTACTAGAACAACGATGCGTCCGAAAGCAACGACAACAGGCGGAGAACAACATGGTTGGAAAGTTGGCGACAAAGCCGCGCATGGCAAATGGGGAACTGGTACAGTTGTTAGTACAAAGGGAGAAGGCGATTCATTAGAATTGGATATTGCATTCCCACAACCTGTTGGAATAAAACGTTTACTTGCAAAATTTGCGCCAATTACGAAGGCGTAATTAGTAGGAGGTATTGCATTGGACTTAACACAAGCGAAAACGCGTGTTGAAAAGCTACGTGAACTACTGGAAGATTACAATTATCAATACCATGTGTTAGATAACCCACAAGTATCTGACGAAGAATATGATCAACTAATGAACGAACTCATTGAACTTGAAGGGAACTATCCTGAACTTGCTTCAGAGGATTCTCCTACGCAACGTGTAGGTGGCATCCCTTTAGGTGCTTTCGAAAAAGTCGACCATAAAACACCGATGTTAAGTTTAAGCAATGCCTTCAATGAAGAAGACTTACGAGACTTTAACAAGCGTGTGAAACAAGCTGTAGGCGAAAAGGTCTCCTACATGTGCGAGCTAAAAATTGATGGACTTGCTGTTTCGTTGAAGTATGAAGATGGGCGATTTGTTCAAGGTGCTACGAGAGGCGACGGGCAAACTGGAGAAGACATAACAAATAATTTAAAGACAATTCGTTCGATTCCTTTAAAACTAAAGGAAGCTGTTTCTTTAGAAGTCCGCGGCGAGGCATTCATGCCTAAAAAGTCGTTCGAACAGCTGAATGAAGCTCGCGAACAAAGTGAAGAAGAACCATTTGCCAACCCACGTAACGCTGCAGCAGGGTCGTTAAGACAACTGGATCCAAAAATTGCGGCTAGCCGTAACTTAGATATCTACCTTTACAGCATCGCGGATTTAGGGAATCTCGAGGTATCGACGCATCAACAAGCATTAGACTATTTAGAGAAGTTAGGGCTTAAGACGAATAAAGAAAGAAAACACTGCCCTTCAATAGAAGATGTCATTACTTATGTGAATAGTTGGTTAGAAAAAAGACCACATCTTCCTTATGAAATTGACGGCATAGTAATTAAAGTGAATGAGCTTGATAACCAAAACGAGCTAGGTTTTACTGCGAAAAGTCCTAGATGGGCAACAGCTTACAAATTTCCTGCAGAGGAAGTAGTTACTCAACTGCAAGATATTGAATTAAGCATTGGCCGCACAGGTGTCGTCACACCAACGGCAATTTTAGCACCAGTAAAAGTAGCTGGAACGACAGTGAAGCGGGCTTCATTACATAATGAAGATTTAATTAAAGAAAAAGACCTCAAGCTCGGTGACTACGTTGTTATTAAAAAGGCTGGAGATATTATTCCAGAAGTCGTAAAAGTGTTGGAAGAACGCCGTACTGGAGAAGAACGAGAATTTTCAATGCCGACAGAGTGTCCGGCTTGCAGTAGTGAGCTCATTCGCATTGAAGATGAAGTGGCACTTAGGTGTATTAACCCTAAATGTCCAGCACAGACATTAGAGGGGATTATCCACTTTGTTTCAAGAACGGCAATGAATATCGATGGCTTAGGAGAGCGTCTTATAACACAACTGTTTGAAGCCGAGTTAATCGTCGATATTTCTGATTTATATCATTTAGAAGCCGAAGAGCTCCTAAAGCTCGAACGTATGGGACAAAAATCTGTCGACAATTTATTATCCGCAATAGAAGACTCGAAAGGACGCTCCCTTGAAAAGTTACTTTTCGGTTTAGGGATAAGACATGTTGGTGCGAAAGCTGCGAAAACATTAGCGCAACAATTTGAAACGATGGATCGATTAAAAGAAGCATCGAAAGAAGAAATAATCGCAATAAATGAAATAGGTGACAAAATGGCAGACTCGATTGTGAACTATTTTGCAAAACCAGAAGTTGCAGAACTGATCGATAAGCTGAAAAATGCTGGCTTAAATATGGAATACATCGGTCCGGAAGCAGCCGACATTGACGAAGAGAAGGCTATTTTTGCAGGAAAAACAGTCGTTCTAACAGGGAAGCTTGAAACGTTATCGAGATCTGATGCAAAACTGCAAATTGAAACACTTGGCGGTAATGTAACAGGTAGTGTAAGTAAAAAAACAGATCTTGTAGTAGCTGGGAAAGAAGCAGGCTCGAAGCTTACGAAAGCAAATGAATTGAACATTGAAGTTTGGGATGAGGAAAAGCTAATAGAAGTGTTACAAGCTGTGAGGTGAGAGAGTGATTAACCGGAGGATATTTATTTTTGTCATCTTGATGATTGTTTTATCAGGATGCATACCAAGTTTTGAATCAGAAGAAGAAAAGATAGAGGAAATTAAAGAAGAAGAGGATCAACTGATCATCTTGCCAAACATAAAAACAGCTGAAGAGTATTACCAAACGGTACTTCCGTACGAGCATAGTGAGGCTCGTGGTCTAATCCTATATGGCTTAAATTCTCGCTTGGATATTGATGAGTTAGAGATTGGTCTAATGCGATTAGCACAGGATACATTTAGTCCAGAAAAATACTTCTTCCAAGAAGGGCAATTACTTTCAGGTAACGTTGTTAATAACTGGCTAAAACGTAAAGATGCACATGAACTAGGGTTAAATCCGGCAGTAAACATTTTGCCAGAAGATACTTGGCAAGAGAAAATTAATAAAAATAAAGAAAAACCAAGTTACCTTTCTTATATTTTAGAGCATAACTACCTTGTGAAAAAGGAAGAAGGGGTAGTAGAACTTGGAGGAGTAGTCCTTGGCGTTTCCTTAAATTCAATCTTTTACATTGATGTGTATGATGATGCTCGCCTTAAACATTTCGACCACGTCGTGTTAAATGATGAAGAAATTGAAAAACAAGGGAAGATTATCGCTGGGAAAATTGCTCAAAGAGTAAGAAGCATGCCAAATATGGTAGATGTCCCAATTATTATCGGCCTATTTAAAGAGGCACCAAAAAGCTCTGTCATACCAGGATCTTTTATCGCAATGACAGTAGTTGAGCCAGGTAAATCATCCATTGCAAGCTGGAAGGCAATTAATGAAAAATATGTCTTGTTTCCATCTAGTGATGCTGCAAAAACAGATACAACTATGTCTAATCAATTCGAGCAATTTAAAGAGAAAATAGATGAGTTTTTTCCTAACTATGTAGGAATAATAGGAAAAGGATTTTATAAAGATGATAACTTGCAACGACTAGTCATTGACATTCCTATTCAATTTTACGGAAAAACAGAAATCATCTCATTTACACAATTTGTAACAGCTTTAATGATGAACGGAACCTTCCCTAATGATATCCTAATTGAAGTAAATATTAGCTCTCTTCAAGGAGCAGAAAGTTTAATTGTTGTTAAACCTGGAGAGAAAGATCCACTCGTCCATATATATAGATAATAGTTTAGGTTTGAAGTCGCTTACAATATCAGTTAGAATTGTAGTGAATTATAGATAACGTACATACAAGGAGGAATAAAAATGGTTTTACCTTATAAACATGAACCGTTTACTGATTTTTCAATTGAAGAAAATCGCAAAGCGATTGAAGAAGCTATTTCATACGTTAATGGTGAAATGGGTAAAGAATACCCATTAATCATCGGTGGTGAACGTATTACTACAGAAGATAAAATTACATCTGTAAACCCAGCGAATCATTCAGAAGTTATTGGTACAGTTTCAAAAGCTAACCAAGAGCTAGCAGAAAAAGCGATGCAAGTTGCTGATTCTACGTTTGAAACTTGGAGAAAATCGAAGCCAGAAATGCGAGCAGACATTCTTTTCCGTGCTGCTGCTATTATTCGTCGTCGTAAGCATGAGTTCTCAGCTTACTTAGTTAAAGAAGCAGGTAAGCCTTGGAATGAAGCAGATGCTGATACTGCTGAAGCTATCGACTTCCTAGAATTCTATGGTCGTCAAATGTTAGATATTAAAAACGGTGTTCGTGTAGAAAGCCGTCCAATTGAATATAACCGTTACAACTATATTCCATTAGGTGTAGGTGTTGTTATTTCTCCATGGAACTTCCCATTTGCAATCATGGCTGGTACAACAGTTGCGGCAATGGTTACTGGTAACACAGTATTACTTAAGCCTGCAAGTTCAACTCCAGTAGTTGCTTATAAGTTCATGGAAGTAATGGAAGAAGCGGGAATGCCTGCTGGTGTAATTAACTACATCCCAGGTAGTGGTGCAGAAGTTGGAGACTACTTAGTAGATCACCCTCGCACTCGTTTTGTAAGCTTCACTGGTTCTCGTGATGTTGGAACTCGTATTTACGAGCGTGCTGCAAAAGTTAACCCTGGCCAAAAATGGTTAAAGCGTGTAATCGCTGAAATGGGTGGAAAAGATACAATCGTAGTTGATAAAGAAGCTGACTTAGAATTAGCAGCTCAATCAATCGTGAAATCTGCATTCGGATTCTCAGGTCAAAAATGTTCTGCATGTTCACGTGCAGTAATCGTTGAAGACGTTTACGATCAAGTATTAAACCGTGCTGTTGAACTTGCAAAAGATTTAACTGCTGGAATCACTGAGCGTAACGAACACTTCATGGGACCTGTAAATGACCAAGGTGCTTATGACAAGATTATGAGCTACATTGAAATTGGTAAATCTGAAGGTAAACTAATGTTAGGTGGAGAAGGTGATGACTCAACTGGTTGGTTCATTAAACCGACAATCTTCGCTGACTTAGCTCATGATGCTCGTATCATGCAAGAAGAAATCTTCGGACCTGTTGTTGCATTCTCTAAAGCGAAAGACTTTGACGAAGCAATTGAAGTTGCAAACAACACAGACTACGGTCTAACTGGTGCTGTAATTTCAAACAACCGTGCAAACATTGAAAAAGCTCGTGAAGACTTCCACGTAGGTAACCTTTACTTCAACCGTGGATGTACTGGTGCAATCGTAGGATATCAACCATTCGGTGGCTTTAACATGTCTGGAACAGACTCTAAAGCTGGTGGACCTGACTACCTACTATTACACATGCAAGCGAAAACTACTTCAGAGCATCTGTAAAAACAATAATCAAAACTTTACTGACCTTGTCTTCGGACTCGGTCAGTTTTTTTATGTTTAAAAAGGAAACGGCTAATTCTTAGCGAAGTAGTGATGAAACATTCCATTTAATTACTTAAGAGTAAAAGGAGATAGTAAATGAACAAATTGGTAAGAGTAGGTACAACATATATTCCAGTTAGTAATGTTGAAAGATCAGCATCCTGGTACGGAGAAAAACTAGGAGCAGAATTAAGTTATATAGATGAAGAAAAAGCAATTATCAATCTAGCAAATCAAAGCTTTTTCTTAGTGAAAGCACAAGTAAATGAGTCTGCAAACTTTGTTGATGCAGAAGGAAATGAACGCTTTTCAATGACATTTGAAGTGGGTGGATTAGAAGCGTTAACGCAATTACATAGAACATTTAAAGAAAATGAAATCATTGTTGGAGAGATAGAAAATAGAGGACACACCGGTAGGAACTTTGTTTTCTCTGATCCAGATGGCAACAAGTTTGATGTATGGAGTGAATTAAGTCCGACTTTTAAAGAGAAATTTAACATCTAATGTGGATACACGAAGGAGAAGACTGATGGATAGAAAGATTATACCTAGCATATTACTTATTATATTAGCAGTTGCGGGTATTTTAAATTAGATTTGAGGTGGCCGGTATGACAGAAGAGGATAAGAAAAAACAAAGAGGAAGTGGCGGATATATTGCTGTAGGGGTCGCGGTAGGTACTGCGTTCGGAGTTGCACTAGATAATATCGGACTTGGAATTGCTTTAGGGTTAGCAATTGGAGCGGCAATCGATTGGTCAACTCATAACAAAAATAAAAAATGAAAGGCCACATTATTTAGAAAAGAGTTGATAATATGTTTCAACTATTGTTAACCATTCACATTATTACTGGAACAGTTTGTTTAATAACTGGGTTAATTGCGATGCTTTCTAAAAAGAAGAAAGGGAAACATACACGCTCTGGCGAGATATATCATTGGTCCTATGTTATTGTATTTGTCACAGCTGTGGTGATGTCGATAATTTATTGGGAAAAGAGCGCATATTTATTTTACATTGCTTTGTTTTCTTATAGTTTTGCATTAATGGGATATTTAGCCGTCAAGAAAAAGTGGAAAAATTGGTTAGGGTCTCATATAGGTGGAATGTTAGGTTCATATATTGGAATAGTAACTGCTACTATTGTTGTTAATATTCCAAGAATTCCTCTATTAAATCAATTGCCTATAATAATATTTTGGTTACTTCCTACAATTATAGGAGTCCCTCTAATAACTAGAGTTGGTAAAAGGTACGCATCAAAAACCGGGCTGACCTAATTTGCACCCTTTTCTAGTAAAAGTCGGAGGAAGCATTAATTAAGGTGTGACTATAAATTTTTTGATTCATACTAAATAAGTATGAGGTGATTGTTATGACGGATAAGAAAATTAAGCCGGAAAGTGGAAAGTACTTTGCCGTAGGTATAGCGATAGGTACTTCGCTTGGAGTAGCAGTAGATAATATCGGATTTGGAATGGCTATAGGGGTTTTAATTGGTGCGATAATAATAGAAAAAAAGAAAAATAAAAAGTAATATTACACATAAAACGAGGGAGTTTATCCCTCGTTTTTTAGTGCTTTTTAATATCATACTTTATCGACAGAAAAGGGAAGCCGAAGATCCACATGTTGTGCCTTGCTTGTAAGACTTCTGAATCTACTTCTTTCACTAGAAATGTTTCCTCTAATGGGAGTTTACATAAGTATTTTCCAAATGCTAAGTAAATGCCCGCGTCTGAATCCACTATAGACCTTTTACTTGATAACTGCAAATTTTCTCCGACTTGTTTTAACTCTAAAATTCCAACCATTGTCGACCAAGGTAGTGGCAGTGCGATGTTGTTATATGTTTTTCCGTCTTTTTCATGGGATGAGTATAAAGCGACAAAAGCTACCTCCTCTTCAATTTTACGAACCCAAGCTCGGACTGCGCTTCTTCCATCACGTTCATTATTGATAGCAACAATATCACCAGTCATCTCAATTTCCTTCCTAGAGAGTGGAAGGTTTATTTGCCCTGTGAAGCGACTAAATAATTTGTATACAACAGCAAAGGGCATAAACCAAAGCTGCCATTTTACTTTTGCAAATAGACGATAATCTTTCGTGTTTTCATAGAAATCTTTAATAGTCGGTGCTAACGTGGCAACATCAACATCCTTTTCATAGACAGCTATTTGATCAATTAGGCCATTGTATGAAGAGTTGCTCTTATACTCTTTTAATACTTCTTCACCAATTCGCATTTTACCGCGAATGTTACTCACGGGAAATGTCGGAAGGTGTGCCTTTGTTAAAGGTGTATGGAGTGACCAACCGATTATCCCGAGCAAACCAAAAAATATTGCATTAACAACGCCGTGAAATTGCAACATAAAATAAATGTCTATTACTACATTCCCGGTATAGTTCCCGAATGCATAAAAAAGAGAAAAAATAATGGTGACACCGATTGCAGAAAAAGAAATTCGCACGAGCCATTTTTGCAAAGTATGGGAAAAGTTAGCTTGAAAGGCGTAAGCGATCAGACTATAAATTGCTACGATATAAATAAGTACGGATAGAACTTCAACCGTTCTCGAATAAGTGATTCCTATGGCGACAACAAGTGGTGATATTAAGATTAATGAGCATATCAAGACATATGACTTCGGCTTGTAAATTCTGCCAAGAAAACCAACAAAAATCGGTAATAAAAATGCTGAATAATGAAAATGTATGGCAGTTAACCATGTCAGTAATGCAGAAAAGCCAGTATCAAGTTCTGCCGTATAGGCAAAAAACCAGACGCCTCCAATTGCTAAATACATGAGACCGAGATCAATGGCGAATTCTTCAAAGTTAATAAATCCACGGTGGAGAAAGCGACTGATGGCATATATAGCGACTATGATTGTAAATAAAAGATAAATACTTGGGAAAATAATGATCCATATTCCTTCATTAAAAATGAATGTACACACTACTGAAAGTGAAGCAATAACAGTTATTAAAGGAAAAAATCTTTGAAAAGAATCTTTCTTTCCGGCCATTACTAAATGCAATGCGATCGGCACGAAAAGAAGCTGTGCTCCTGATAACAGTAGCAAATGAGGGTAGCTAGTGAATAGCATAGTAAGTATAAAAAGAATGATTTGAAAGATAAGTAAATTAGAAAATTTCATCAGAAGTAAACTCCCCTTCATAGCCAAAGACTTGTCCAATTATTGGGTTCTTCACGATAACGCTAATTTCATAGACACCTTTCTCCTCATTATACCGTTCTGTTACTGTTGCGAGTCCTTGCAGCACCTTTGGTAACGGGATTTCAATTCTCCCCAATACTAAGCGCTGTTTATAAGAATCGATTCGTAATCCTCCATCAATACAAGAGAATTTCAAATCAGAGTACATTAACGGTGGTTCTCCTAAATAATCTTCAATAATATTTCGCTTTTTATCCAAGCTCATTAATGCATTAAAATACCTTCTTTTTTCTCCAAAGTGAAAGATCCGCTGCCAATGAATTTGTTCCTCGCCATTTTTTCCATGGCGGGCGGTATTCTTTATCGTAAAGGGGATGTTTTCCCCATGCTCTGGAAATAGTAATTTCCAATGTACACCGAAGTAAAAGAAAGGATATAGCCATTTCGGCCCTCCTGAAATTTTTCGCATCGTACCAGTTGCTTGAAATGGTTTTTCTTCAGAGATGTCATAACGTTTTTGTAACATTGGGTGTAGCTTATTGAAAGAATTTCCTAGTGATTGCTTAATAATAGACATTGTTATCCCTCTCTTTTGCGTTTGCACGATTTTGCTGAAGGCACATCTTTACTAACTAAAAATCCAACAATCGATAGAATAATTAAAGCGCTATTAAACGTAAGTGGCGTAAATGGATGAATGATATACTCCATTCCAGCTACTAGCGTTGAGATTGTTAATAGCGGAAAGACAAAGAGTTGAAGCAAAAATAACTGTCTTTTCTTTCGATAAAAAAGCCACAGAATACCGAACATCACTTCAACAATTCCAGCGACAAAAACAATCGTTGCAGCTGTCTCTTCAGACATTTCCATCATACTTCTTGTCATCGCTATTTCAGTCGGGTGCATCACTAATAATTTTGGTACTAGTCCATGAAAAATCCAGACGAACGCAAATAATAAGGTGATGAGCCAACTACTAAAAAAGCGAATGTATTGTGAAGCGGGAGTCTCACCTTTTTCAAGCCAACGCTTCAGGACGTCAAAACTAAGTGCAGTACCCCAACCGATCATCGGGCGGAAAGCTAATTTATCCAACAATGCTCCAAACGTTCCCCAGTTTGTTTTATAGTCGTATTGTGTTAAAAACTTTACATGTTCATGTTCGGGTTCATACTTCCAAAATCCTTTTCCTTCAGAAATAATCGAAAGCTTTTGCTCTGTACCAAAGTGTAAAGAAGACGTACGCGAGCCATCTTCGCCATTAAAGGTTCCAACACTTTTTCCCCAGCCTTCGATCTTTTTACCAAATCCTATATTCGTAGCATACGTAAATTTTTGCGGTTCATTTTCTTGTTTAGGTAAATAAGTGATTGAAGAAAAACGAAGGTCCCACTGTTCGTGAAGGTGGGGTGTTTGGGTTGATTCCCACAAATCGTCCATGGTTGTTATTATCGGTATTTCAACATAAATTGGTTTGCGTTTCATATGAACACTCCTCAATAATAAGTATTAAATTTCGGAAAATAATGACAAAAATCTATTTATTTCCCGTATTTCTTACTGTAAGAGTATCTACTCTACCGTAAAAGGCTCTCTGCTAAAGAGTAGATTATACCTCTACTATGATGGAAAATGCGCCCAAATGCTACCATAACACTACTTTGAACAGTAAATTTCCTTATGTTACGGTTTTATATGGGACTTAATTCTCATAGTTTATATGAGAAAAGTAATATTTTCACCATACATATAATAGGGTAAGACAAGGGGGTGTAATGATGGAAGAGTTTGCAATAACAGGAGCCACATGGTTTTGGTTACTCATTCCAATGCCATTACTAATCGTATTATCAATTATTTCGTATGTAAAAGAAGGGGGAAAATAATCCGTGTCAACAGCAACTTTAATAACATTTATTGTATATTTAATAGGAATGCTCGCGTTTGGGCTTTATTACTACAGAAAAACTAATAATCTATCAGACTACGTACTAGGAGGGAGACAGCTAGGTCCAGGAGTAGCTGCTTTAAGTGCTGGTGCATCTGATATGAGTAGCTGGCTAATTATCGGTTTACCAGCATATGCTTATAGTGCTGGTATGTCTTCACTTTGGATCTGTATCGGACTTTCTATTGGTGCTTATATTAACTGGCAGTTCGTTGCAAAAAGACTTCGTTCATATACAGAAATTGCGAAAGACTCGATTACAATTCCAGATTACTTAGAAAATCGTTTCCATGATAAATCAAAAGCATTACGTATTATTTCAGCGCTAGTAATCTTAGTGTTCTTTACGTTCTATGTATCTTCTGGTTTAGTAGCAGGTGCCATTCTTTTTGAAGCTTCATTTGATATGACATATAATGATGCGCTTCTTATTGGTTCAATTGTAATTATCTCTTACACTTTCTTAGGTGGTTTCTTAGCGGTAAGTTGGACAGACTTTATTCAAGGGATTTTAATGTTCCTTGCATTAATTGTCGTTCCTATCGTTGCGATTTCTAAGTTAGGTGGATGGGGCGAAACAGTAAATAAAGTAGGTTCAGTGGACCCAGCGTACTTAGATATCTTTAGTGGTATGGAAGGAATGGTAGGTTTCCTTGCTATCGTATCGTTAATGGCTTGGGGGCTAGGTTACTTCGGTCAACCACATATTATTACTCGTTTTATGGCAATTAGATCAGTAAAAGATATTCCGAAAGCGCGTTTAATTGGGATGTCATGGATGATTATTGGATTAATTGGTGCTGTGTTTGTAGGTTTTGCAGGTATTGCTTACTTTATGGATGCACCACTAGCTAATGCAGACGAAGTATTCCTTCAATTCGCAGATGTTCTATTCAATCCATGGGTATCAGGTATTCTTTTAGCGGCAATTTTAGCGGCAATTATGAGTACAATTGACTCGCAATTACTAGTATCTTCAAGTGCTTTAGCAGAGGATTTCCATAAAGCATTTTTAAATAAAGAAGCGTCTGATAAAGATTTAGTATGGGTGGGGCGTTATGGAGTAATTATCATTGCTTTAATCGCAATTATACTAGCTATTCCACAAAATCCTGCTTATGAAAGTTCAAGTAGTATTATTGACTTAGTAAGTTATGCATGGGGTGGCTTTGGTGCTGCATTTGGTCCAGTTATCCTTCTAAGCTTGTTCTGGAAACGCATGACTCGTAACGGAGCGCTTGGTGGTATGATTGTAGGTGCAGTGACTGTAGTTGTTTGGAAAAAGCTATCTGAAGTCCCTGTCGATGGAACACAAGCGGATGCAATCATTCCATTTTCACTGTATGAAATCGTACCAGGTTTCTTATTAGCAACACTTACAATTTGGATTGTAAGTTTACTAGGTAAAAAACCATCAGCTGAAATTGAAGCTGAATTTGATCAAGCAGCAAGCGGAAAATAAGTTTCAAAAAAACAGTTTAGCACACCAATTCTTTTTTAACGTTACTTGAGATGTGCAACCGAATATCATAGGAAAGCGCACTGCATTTCATATTGAAATCCAGTGCGTTTTCTTTTTTTATTTATTTTAAGAAAGCAAAAACATTGCTTTTTTCAATTATAAGAGATTGTAATAATTCGATTATTTTGAAATAATTGGTATTAAAAGGAGGTTTTCATGTGAGGAATATATTGTTTCCCCTATTAGCTTCAATAGGGACAATGGCTCTACTTTTTTGGATTGGAAATACGTTTCATTTTTCTCTTTTCGGTTTTTCATTGGATTTAAATGAACCGTTAGAAAATGGCATGTTTTTTGATGCAAATATTTCAATACTTCCTGTCGTCATTGGATTATTTGTTGGATTTACAGTGGAAAGGATAGTTAAAGTTAGAAACAATTAATTGATAAATTTGGAAAACCTTTAAACATAATAAATGAAAGGGTGATTAAATCTGAAACAAATATTAGGGTATGCTCTCGCAATAACTCTTTTCTTAGCAATCAGCTACTTTTTTATGCTGCATCTGAAACCGGAAGAACCTATAGCAAAAAGCATTCAACCACAAACAGAAAAATCAATCAATGATAATGGCTATGGCTATGACATTACGTACCCAATTCTCATTATGGAAGGAAATCCTACGATAGCCGAAAAGATTAATGCATCAATAAAAGAATTTATCGATGAACTTAAGGTTGATGACTATACAAAACATAGAAAACACGTCATGTATGAAGTGAAGAGTTGGAGTGATGGACTCTACCATATAGAATTTTATATATCGTCTACTCGCCAAGGTGAAGATGATAGTGAAACAGACGTAGTAAGCAAGTCTTATAGCCTAGAAACGGGAGAAAGCAACTGATAGTAAATTTTAAAAATAGAAAAGTAAGCAACATAAAGGGTGACAACGTAGATGAAAAAGATAAAAATTACTTTATTATCACTAGTTTTAGTTTTGCTTAGTAGTTTACTAGTAGTAGCTTATTACTACACGGACGGATTTGATTTCAAAGATTCTGACGGAACTGGCGATACGATTGAAGAAGCGCTAGTTAACTTTTCGGAAAAGAGGAACCTTTCTTTCGGAGAAATAATTAAAGAAGTTTATGTTGATCAAGAAACTAAATTGATTTTTTATATGGATAGAACGCAATACTCGCTAAGTGCAAGTATCGTAAAACAAAAGTGGAATGGTAAATGGAAAGTACTAGTAGTATCTGCTAATCAACTACTAGAACAAATAGAAGACCACCCATATTCATGGGGAGGGTTCTCTGATGATGAAACTATTATGGGGTATTGGGGTATTATTTATTACGAAAATGTAGAGAAAATGGTCGTGAAAAAAAATAAAGAAATTGAAATAGCTGAAATGTTTCAACATCCCAATCTGCCGAGGGTATGGTATAAGTTTTACGACGTTACTGATCCTTACATAAGAAATATTTCGTTTTGGCCAGAAGATGCCAATGGAAATGAAGTGCCATGGTAAATAAATCGTTCAAAAAGAAACAGGTGGGACTAACATGTACGCAGTAATAGCATTATTTGATGAACAAATGGAGCAAAGAATTAAAGATGTATGGAAGGATCTTCATGAAAAAGAAATTTCCTTCTACGCTGCTGAAGTAAAAAACCGATTACCGCACATTACCATTGCAAGTTATAGTAACCTCAACTATGAAGAGTGGATGCATTCCATGGAAACCGTTTATAAAGAACAAGAAAGCATCACTATTACAATGCAAACAATAGGAACATTTTTAAAATCTAGGACACTATTTTTCGCACCAACAGTTACAAATGAACTAATGCAAATGCATACTAATTATCATCAGCAATTCTCAACTTTTAACGATAACCCTAACTCCATATATTTACCTGGAAATTGGATACCGCATTGTACGATTGCTAATCGATTGAGCGAAGAAAAGTTAAGTGAGGCTTATAGCTATTGTTCAAAAAATATAAATCCTATCCAGGGGGAAATATGTGAAATAGCTTTAATAGAATTAATCTATGACGAAAATGGCAAATGTACTGAAGCACCAGTGCTCTATTCTAAGAAGCTTCACGGAAACAAATGAGATTCTGAGATAAATTTATAAGAAAAAATAAGAGCAGTGAAGCTCTTATTTTTTCGATTTATGCTAGAGAAAATCTATTTCCTAGCATCTTTCATTGTTGTGCTAACACCATTTAATAACGCTTCCCATTCCTCTAACAAGAGTTTCTTTTCAATTGTTTTTAACTGTTCTGGTACTTCGATAAAACTCATTAATTCTAGGGAATTACCATCTGGGTCATCAAAGTATACACACGCATGTCCTTGGTACGGTCTGACGAATGGTTCCGCACTCATCCCATCAGCGAATGGACGCGGAGTAGCCCCAATACTTTTCAGCCATGAAGTAGCATTTTTCATATCTTCGTAATCAATTCGAAAGGCAATATGTCTTAGTGATGGGTGATAAGGTGTTTGTACCTCTTTACCTTCCCAAAGACCGAGCCATGATTTATCCTTCTCAACCCATAAAAAAACCGTTTTTTCACTTCGCCAAGCTAACGTCAAACCTAAATTTTCATAAAACGCAATAGCTTTTTCTAAATTCGATACAGGCAAATGTGCTTCATATAACCCTTTAATCATCAAAATACCTCCATTTTGCTTTTGTAAGTTTAGTATAATGTTAGAAAGATAGGAAAAAAACGGTCGGTTGTCGAAGATTTATCTACATAAAAAGTCGTAGAAAAAATACAACATTTCATCGAGGATTGCTAAGGGAAAGTTATCTATAATAAAGAAAAGAGAAAGTGGAGGGTACCCATTGAACGAGAAGCGAATTCAAGAATTAAAAACGTTAAAAGTTATCGCAGAAACATTAAATCAAGCAACAGACCTCCAAGATATGCTCCAAAGTGTGTTAGAAGAGTTGTTGAAAGTGACAGGTCTTACTACTGGCTGGGTTTTTCTCATTGAAGAGAATCGAACTTTTACATTAGAAGCGGATAGCAATTTACCACCTGCATTATTGTGGCAAGAAAAGCGCCCAATGTGTGAAGGTGGTTGTTGGTGTGTCAATCGTTTTAGTGATGGCCGTCTTCAAGAAGCGGTAAATATTATTGAATGTAAACGAATTGAAGATGCTATTGAAAATAAATGGGGTGCAACGGAAGGCATTACCCATCATGCGACAGTACCACTACAAGCTGGAACAGAAAAATTTGGACTATTAAATGTTGCGGCACCTAACAAAAAGCATTTTTCTGATGAAGAACTAGCTTTATTGCAATCGGTATCTTTTCAAATTGGGACGGCAATCAAACGAATGAAGCTTTACCAAAGTAGAAAAAAACGGATCGACATGCTGCAAAAATTAGGGGAATTTAATGCGAAATTAAATGTAGAACGTCATGAAGAACAATTGCAACAAAAGGCAGTCAAAATGATCGCTAATACGTTTCAATGGGCTCAAGTATCTTTAACGATTAACGGAGAAAAAGATGAAACCGTGACGCTTCGAGACATAGAAGATGCCAAAGAAATAAAGATGAAAATAAAAACAGGAAATACAGAAGGGAAATTAATCGTTAGTAATGAAACGTTTGATGATATTGATAAGGACGTCATTACACAGTTAATTGACCATATCGGTATCACCTTTGAAAATGTTCGTTTGGACCAACGGGGCCGGGAAATAACTTTAATCCAAGAACGAAATCGATTAGCACGGGACTTACATGATTCAGTAAACCAACTTATGTTTTCTTTAATGCTCACTGTACGAGGTACGAAGGAAATGACGAATGACCCAGAGCTTCTAGAGTCATTAAATTACATGCAAGAATTATCGCAAGAAGCTTTAAAGGAAATGCGGGCATTAATCTGGCAGTTGAAGCCAGAAGGATTAGAGGACGGAGTAGTTGCTGCCTTAATGTCGTATGGAAAAATACTGGGCCTTACTATAGATGTCGATGTTGAAGGGGTTAGTGACCTCCCAAGTACAATTGAAGAATGTTTGTGGCGAATTGGCCAAGAAGCTTTTAATAACATTAAGAAATATGCCGGGACCAAACAAGCTATCGTCTCATTACATGTATCAAAGACAAATGTAGTGTTAACGGTTGCAGATAAAGGAACTGGCTTTGAAATCATGGCTGGAGAGGCAATGCCTTCATTCGGTCTTCGGAGCATGAAAGAACGAGCTGAACTTTTAGGCGGTACAGTTGAGGTTATTAGTGAAAAAGGAAAAGGGACAAAAATTATTGCGAGCATACCTTTGTAAACAGTAGGGGGAAAAAAATAATGAGTATTCGAGTTGTTATCGCAGACGATCATCATGTCGTCCGTAGAGGTCTTGTTTTCTTTTTAAAAACACAAAGTGATATAGAAATAGTAGCGGAAGCACAAAACGGAGAAGAAGCAGTTACATTAGTAAAAGAGCATAAACCAGATGTAGTACTCATGGACCTCGTCATGCCAGTGATGGATGGGATTGAAGCGACGAAACAAATTTTAGCGGAGATGCCGACGTTAAAAATCATAATGTTGACGAGTTTCTCGGATCAAGAGCATGTTATTCCCGCAATTCGTGCTGGGGCTAGTGGCTATCAATTAAAAGATATCGAACCAGATCAATTAGTTTCAGCGATTCGCGCAGTACATCGTGGAGAAACACAGCTCCATCCAAAAGTAACGTCACACATTATGACTCATATGGCTAAAGGTGAAGAAAAGGAAGAAAACTTAATTGAGTTATTAACGAAGCGAGAAAAGGAAGTACTCGCTGAAATTGCTAATGGAAAAAGCAATAAAGAGATTGCCGATACGTTATTTATTACGGAGAAAACAGTAAAAACACATGTTTCAAATATTTTTTCGAAACTAGATGTTGCTGATCGGACGCAGGCTGCCCTTTATGCAGTAAAACATGGACTATAAGATAAGGTGATAAAGATGAAAAACGGACAAAGACTTTCAGCACTCGAAGCTGCTAAAAAGTTTATTGAAGAATACTTTCCCACTTGTGATGCAGCATTATTAGCTGGTAGTGTCGTTCGCGGAGAAGCAACAGCAACTTCTGACTTAGACATCGTTATCTTTAATGAAAGTCTTCCTAATTGTTATCGCGAATCTATGGTTGTCTTCGATTGGCCAATAGAAGTATTTGTTCACAACTTAACTACATATAAGCAATATATTGAAAGTGATAAGAAGAGGGCGAGACCGTCACTACCAAGAATGGTAACAGAAGGAATTGTAATGAAGGACAATGGAAGATTGATAGAAATAAAGAAAGAAGCAAAAGCGTTGTTGGCAAAAGGACCTGATAAATGGTCAGCGCAAACCATTCAAATGAAGCTCTACTTTATTACAGATACTTTAGATGACTTCCTTGGAGCAACAGATCGTGCAGAAGAAATATTTATTGCCAATGCATTAGCTGAGCATATTCATGAGTTTGTACTGAGAACGAATAACCAGTGGGTTGGTTCGTCCAAATGGGTGATCCGTGCCTTAAAACAATACGATGAAGCATTTACAGCTAGTTTTATAGATGCATTTGACAGCTTTTATAAAACTGGTGAAAAAAGTAAGGTAGAAATATTAGTAGATGCTGTTTTAGCGCCATACGGTGGAAGATTATTTGCTGGTTTTTCAATAGGTAAAAACTAACACTCGAATTAATGAATTGTATTTCTATAGGCGTTCTTTCGTATAGATGCCAGCTCTTTTGACCATCCTTTTGAAATAAAGAAATTAATCATTCGGAAGTAATAAAAAGAGACTGGGAAAGAACTAAAAAATAGTTCATTCAAAAGACGAATATAAATTTTGTGAATAATAATAGCTATTCCTGAGCGTTGTCAAAATTCGGAGACTCCTACGGGAATAGCACGTGTCCGAAGACCCCGAAAGAAAGTGTCCTTTGCTTTCTTCGGAGGCTGAGGCCGTGCCCGTGGAAAGCGAGGAATTTTGACGTAGCATTTTTATATAGTAAAAAAACTATTGTCCCAGTCTCTTTTAGTCTATCGTTGCCCACATTTCTTCTGGATTTAATTCGTAAATGTTATTCTCCCGGTACATAAAGTGATTGATAATAAACTCTCTCCGAATTGTTGCATAGTCGGAATGAAATCTTTTAATGTAGTCATTAATTTCTTTCTCAGGGTACTTTTTCCCTCGTTCTAATCCTTTTATGATGTGCTTTAGAACGATAATTTTTTTCTTGCGTTGTGCAGGTAGATGTTTTAATGTACCGTCAGCTTCTAAGAAATTATTCAAAATTGTTGCCTGTGTTTTCATTGAACCGTCCTCCTCCTTTTCGTTATTTGCTTGGGTAAGCATATTAGCAAGGGCATCGGAATAAGAGCGAACTTTATCTTCATCAATATAGTAGTAGATAGTGTTTTTATCTCTACGTTGAAAAACGATGCCAGTGTCTCTTAATTTCGTCATATGGTGCGTAATAGTAGGTGCTTTTAATCCAAGCTTTCCCGCAATCGCTTGCCCGTGGAGAGGCCCAGTCGCAAGTAACGAAAGGATGCGAATTCGAGTTGGGTCTCCGAGTGTTTTATGAAAATTGACTAATCTGTTTAATTGCAAATTAATACGACCTCACATCTAGTTAGATTAATATCTAATTAGATTGTAATCTAATTTGCATAGGTAGTCAACAATTGGTTTTACATAATTTGGCTACTAAATCGATAATTGCCAAGGCATACAGGAGTTGTTGAAATGAAAAACGTTTGTGAATTATGTGAAAGAGAAAATATTGAAACGACTGTGCACCATTTAATTCCGAGGGAAGAAGGCGGCAATTACGGGCCAACTGCGAATCTTTGTGCTGCTTGTCATAAACAAATTCATGCCCTTTTTACAAATAAGGAATTAGCGAGTTACCTACATACAATTCAAGATTTAAAAAACAATGAGAAAATGAGAAAGTTTTTAAAATGGATAAAAAAACAACCGTCTACAGCAAGTGTGAAAATAAAAAAATCAAATGAAAGAAAGAAGAAAAGGAAATAAAATAGAATAGTGAGCTAGAGCTAGGGCCCATATTGGAGGAAAGAAGATGCAGGACGAAAAAATTATCGAGTTAACAACAGAACGGCAATGGATAGCGGCTTTTCCGGTGATGAACCAGTTACGTACAGAATTATCGGAAGAGCATTATTTATCACTACTTCATGAAATGAGAAAAGAAGGTTATCAGCTTTTTGCGCTATTTGCAGGAGAAACGATTGTCTCGCTAGCAGGTGTTAGTTTGCGCTATAATTTTTACAATAAAAAACACGTTTTTGTTTATGATTTGATAACCGATGCGGACCAAAGATCTCATGGTTATGGAGAAAAGTTGTTACAATATATCCACCAATGGGGGAAGGAAAATGGTGCCGAGCTAGTTGCTTTAGAATCAGGGCTGCAAAGAAAAGGTGCCCATCGATTTTATAAGGAAAAGCTAGATTATGAGATAACTAGCTACTCATTTAGAAAAAAATTATAAGTAGAAAAACCGCTAGCAAAAACAAATATGGTAAAAATAACCAAAAGACTTGAAGATTCAAGTCTTTTTTTTATGTCCACTTAATACAATGATTAATGGAATTTATATGTAAAGGGGAGTGACAACTACATGAAAGTAATAAGCTGGTATATCACTTTCTGTCTTGCAATCTCCATTAGTGCAGGGTGTACCTATGACACACTAGATGAAGCAATAGAAAAAGGAATACCGTATGAAGCTAGAGAAATTATTCATAAAGAAATTATTGATGAAGTTGCCATTGTTTTATATACGACAGAGCCGAAAACAAAGAGATGGGCAAAAGTAAACAAACGAATGTTAGCCGTTGCTTTTTTTGAAAAGGACGGAAATGAATGGCGAAATGTCGGGCCAAACAGATGGGACTACTATGAAGATGAGGCAATGAATGCTTATCTGCAACGTTTTCATGCATATGATAGGCATGGAAATAGAAAACTTGATCTTGACGTCGTTTATGGAGAAGTAAATAGTGAGCAAATCAGTGTTGTAGATGCATCTGCGGATGAACAAGAAGACTTTAATAAACTACCAATCATAGAAACGGAAACGGGACGATATTTTTTTTATGTCGGAAAGAAAAAAGTCGTAAGAGCTATTGCTAAAAATGGCACGATATTAAGTGAACGAATACTTGGAGCAACGGAAAATGAATCCTTAAATCCGGCAATTCCTAAATAGCGTACTTGGAGAAAAATGTCATTATTTTATCGTTTCATTTAGGATTGCCACTTCCTATTTCTTCTAGCAAGTTATGTTAAAATTAGGTAATAGAATGCTAGGTAATATTATTGGAGGTGCTATATTGACGCTTATCTTATTTTTAGTTTTTTATGTAGTTGTATTGCCCATCTCCACTTTAATCCATGAAATAGGACATGCTCTCGGAATACTATTAACTACGAAGGAAAGGGCAGTCATATATTTAGGGCCGAGCGATGCGAAAAATACAGAAAACTTTCATTTAGGTAGAATGCACTTTCATATTAAATGGTCGATTTTTGGCTCTTGTAAATATAAAGAGATAACAAAAAAATTAACAGCATTCCAACAAATAGTTGTAGCAATTGGAGGCCCATTCATGTCACTATGTTTGGTTCTATTATTTACTTCATTAGCTAAGGTTCCGACAAATGAAGTAATCGCGCAATATCTTCAAGCAATTGCATTTGCAAACCTCTTCATTTTTATTTCTACTGCAATACCAATAAAATATCCAAAATGGATGTCTCATTATGGAGGCATGCCTTCGGACGGTTATCGTGTAGTATTGGCGCTTAGAAAATAAAAGAATAGTGAGTGTGAACATTAGATGAACGTGATTTCAAATAAACAACTATCACAAACAACATTGGAAAACTTTTTTACAACACATTGGGGAAGCCCAGAGATGGTGATTTCGAGTGGTACCTATGACTGCTCTAAATTAGAGGGCTTTGCTAAGTTAAATAACGAAAATGAAATCATTGGCTTAATAACGTTTATTATTAAGAAAAATAGTTGTGAAATTATTTCGTTAGATAGTTTAGAAGAAGGAAAAGGTATCGGTACCTCCTTACTAAAACAAGTAGAACAATTTGCTAGAGGGAGAAAATGTTACGTTATAAAACTTGTAACGACAAATGATAACTTACATGCCCTGAAGTTTTACCAAAAAAGAGGATACCAATTAGTAACAATCCATAAGAATGCCGTTGTAAAGGCTAGGGAAATCAAGCCACAAATTCCGCTAATAGGAAATGATGGTATTCCGATAAGAGATGAAATTGAACTAGAGAAAAAATTAGATTGATGACAGGAGATGAGTAAATGAAAACAGCACTAGTATTTGGAGGCACTCGTTTTTTCGGAGTGAATTTAGTAAACGCATTAATAAAACAAGGAGTAAAAGTAACAATAGCAACTAGAGGTGAAACACCAGACGATTTCGGTGATAAGGTCGAACGTCTAATGGTCGATCGCTTTAATGACAAGTCAGTAAATGAAGCAGTTGAAGGTAGGAATTGGGATGTCGTCTTTGATCAACTCTGTTTTTCTTCCGAAGATGCCAAAATTACAGTGGCTGCTTTAACGGGAAAAATTAAACGATATATTTTTACTTCAACAATGTCCGTGTATCCTTTTAAAGCTGGTATGAAGGAAGAGGACTTTAATCCATATACATATGAGTTGAAAATGGTTCGCAGAGAAGATGTCGATTACCAAGAAGGCAAGCGTCAAGCAGAAGCGTACTTTTTCCAGAAAGCATCATTTCCGGTTGTGGCTGTTCGCATTCCGATTGTAATGGGAGAAGAAGATTACACGAAGCGCTTACTACATTATGTAACTAGTATTAAAGAGGGGAAAGAAGTTTATCTCCCTAATCCAGAAGCGAAAATGTGCTTTATTCACCAAAAAGAAGCGGGAGATTTCCTCGCTTGGACAGCAACTCAAGATTTCACAGGCCCTATTAATGCTTGTGCAACTGGAGAAATCACGATGCAAAAGCTAATGGAGGAAATCGCTAAACAAACAGGAAAAGAAGTAAAAATAGTAACTGATCAAGAAATGGAATCTCCATATGGACTTAAGACATCATGGTCAATTACGAATGAAAAGGCGCAAAAGCTAGGTTATCCTTTCACTAAATTAAATGATTGGCTTCCACAATTACTGTTAAATCTTCAACAAAAGGAGAGTTAAAATGAAAAGTCCGATATTGAACGAAGTAGGAGCGATTTTTATACCAGTTAAAAATATTGAAAAGGCACGAGACTGGTACTGTGAGATGTTAGGTTTACCAGTAGAAGGAGAAGTACAGTTTGGTCATATATATGTTTTGCCAATGGAAGGGCCAAATATTGTTTTAGATAGTAAAATTTATTCAGAAGAAAAAGTTTTCCAAGTTCCAATGTTTCATTTTAATACGGAAGACATTGAAGCAGCATATACGTACATGAAGGAAAAGGGTGTCGAGCTAACATCGGCAATTGAACATCAGCACTATTTCACCTATAAAGACCCTGATGGAAATCATCTCATGGTTTGTAAGTGTTAGGTTGATAGATGAGTATCAATCAATTACCAAACTTTAAGATTAAGAAAGAAGGGCCAATTTCTTATCAATTTTTAAAGTTAAAAATAACGAGCTTCCATGAGGCAATGAACTTTGTACAAAAGCTCCCGTATGGTCGAAATAAAGTTCGTTCTAACTACATGTTAGTTTTAGAAGAGATGCAAGGGACTTGCAGTACAAAGCATGCGCTTCTTAAAGCACTATGTATCGAACAAGGCTATGAAGAAATAAAATTAATGACTGGTATTTATGAAATGAATGGAGAGAACACACCAGGTGTTGGCGATGTTCTCAAGGAAGCTGGATTATCAGTCATTCCAGAGGCGCATTGTTACTTGCTATATAAGGGAAATAGATATGATATTACTAGAAATGTAGTAAGTGAACCTATTGAACCATTTTTAGTTGAAATGGAAATTCAACCTGAGCAAATTGGTGAATATAAGGTAACCGTTCATAAGGACTATATGCATAAGTGGATAAAGAAAAATCACATCGGATTAAGCTTTCGTGAGTTATGGACGATTAGAGAGAATTGTATAAAAGCATTATCAAATAACGAAAGCCAAAGAGATTAATTTAAATCTCAATGGCTTTCGTTTTCCATTTCAAATATCTATTTTTTCTTATGGTAATTCTCTTCTTGATCACAGTAGTAATGGAATGCCTCTTTTAGAAACTCCGATAAACCCTCTTTGTGCTTATCGATATTTTTCGTGAAGCGAGGGTCATTTACAAATAATATAAAAAGCGATCTTCTTTATGAAGTATCGCTTATTTTCACAATTATTTATTCTTCCTTTGCTTCCTCATCAGCTGTTACGCCATTTAATTTTTCAGAAATGTCTTTTAAAGTGCAATGATTTGCTACATTCCCTTTATGAGTGACAACTAGCTAAACTTATTCATTAATATGGTGAATGCTCCTCCAAGTTTTGATTATACGGAAAGTATGTTTCAGAAAGATATTCGTAAAATTTTCATAAAAATACAAGCTCATATAGTACGAGTTCAGAGTAGCTTTTAAGCTACTCTCTTCTATTAATACCGTTGTTTGTAAATAGTAGTATGTCTTTGTAACCTTGAATTTTTAAGTACTGATTTATTGTGGAATTCATAGATTAATAAAGTGGACTTAATAGTTAGAAGTTCTGCTATTATAACTATCCAATTTAGGTAAGGGAGGTAGGAAATGTTGGTTTTCCGTTTTTCAATTTTTAAGAAAATCATCTTGAAAGTATTTATTGTTTTGTTATTATTAACCGGACAAAGCGCCATCGCGCATGCTAAAACTGCTGATGGAATAGTAGAAAAAACAGAAAGCATTATTTTTAAAACCCAAAACCAAAAGGTGTGGGAAAATGACTTGCATGAAGCGATTCCACTTGTTTATGAGTCTTTTTATGAAGAAGGCTTCATAGAAGATGATGCAGAAAATTTCACAGGTTATTATTATGGTAAAATCGGGGGAGGGGCTAGCGGGGAGTTTGGTGTTACGGCACACCTCAACTTTGATGCTGGAAAAGTTGATATTACGTATCCAATTGACGTTAAGTTAACGATTCCTGAAGAAGCCAAGTACAAACCTGGTGAAACGTTTACCATTGACTCTTCATGGGAAATAGCAGATGGTTGGGCAATGACAGCAACAGGCCCAAAAGGATCCGCTTACATTGACATGAACTTTGCCTTAAAAGCATGGGCATATTATAAAGTGAGAGATCCAGTTTTCTTTCCGGATTATAAAGAAGGTGCCCTTTTTCCTACGATTGATATAGCAGATCGGTTTGATATAACGCCGACGGTTACTGATGAAACGAACGAAAACTTTTCCCTCGACAAACCGGAACTTGATATAGAAAGTACGATTAAATTTCCTAATATGGAGTTAAATTCATCCAATGTCCGAGTGGAAGATAAAAAATTAGTGGCCTCAACTTCGGATTCTTTTTTCGAGTTCTTTATAGAATTTGATAAAAAGATTATACGGACACCAGATGAAGTAGACGAATTTCTTGAGGACCTTTTAGATTTCTTGGATGTTGATATTGATTACACCATCTTTAATGCCATTTTAGATAATGAAGCGAAAGTAGATCAAAATGTTGTATTTGACCCTAGAATTATGATTACTTTACCATTTTCTGTCCCAGTAAACTATACAGAATTAAATGCTGATGGTTCAATTGTAAAGAATGAGACATCTCAATTTGTTCGTTTTCAACTAGGGAATTCCGTTGAAATTGAAATTCCTGATGTAAATTTGGAAAACTTTTCTGTTTATCCGACCTATAACCTTTCAAACCATTTTTCCAATAGCACGATAATGAGTGTGAATAACGATATTACTTTTGAGGCACTTTCTCTTGATATGGATATGCCAGTAATTCCGACTTTATATTTACCACCAGTGGTGTACGGAGATTTTAATGCCACTTTGTCTACTTCTGTATATGACAATACATGGTCTTTAAATGGATTTAATACACAAACTGGTAACCTTTTAGAGTTTGGTTTGATTGATAAAACCCCACCAGTAATCCGTTATCTTAATAATCAGCGGACCTATATGGTCGATGAACATATAGATATTAAGTGTGATGTGACGGATAATCTTTCCGGGGTAGAAAGTCATACGTGTGAAGATATTAACGCCGATGCTTATACGTTTGCGTTAGGGGAGCACACTTTTTCTTCTGAAGCTATTGATGAGGCAGGAAATACTGCTTCAAATGATACATCGTTTACTGTGGATGTAGATATTCCGAGCCTAATTAATTTAACGAAACGATTTGTAGAGGAAAAAGGGGTACAAAACGAACTTGTTAAAAAATTAGAAAATGCAACACATGCGTTTGAGAGAGAGAAGGATAGACAAGGATTTATTTTGTTAACTGCTTTTCACAAACAGCTGTATGCTCTAAATGATAAATGGATCTCAGATGAACACCGAATTATTTTGAGGAATTATACTTTCATCAGTTTCAGAGAGCTTTTGCTGGAAAGGGGCAAGAGTCTCCAAAGATGGGTAGCCATACACGCAGGAGCAACGGAAGAAGAGGCTGAGGAAAAGGTACGTACAATATGGGAGAATCGTGATGAGCGTTACTCAGAAATTAGTACAGAAGAAAGTTATAAACAGCGCAAAATTAAAATGTCCTATATCGGTGAGTAAAAAATGCTCGGAAGTTTTCCGAGCATTTTGCTGTTTATTAATAAGTCAACGCTTGCGCGATAACCCATCCAAGAGATAAAGAAAGCATGAGGACGAATGTTCCAACTGCCACGTTGTTATCATCAATTGCTTTTGTAATCGAAGGCATGTGTGCAAGCATTACTGTAATACCTTCTAAAAGTAAGAAAAGAATTATTTGCGCTAAAATACCAATTACGCCCCAAACGATCATATCCATTAAGGAAATACTGTTCGCAGCCGCAGCTCCAAGTACAAATGCTAAACCGAAAAGACGTCCACCAATTGATAATGCTGCCGCTACATTCCCCTCAGCAATAAGCTTGAATTCTCTATTTTTCGTCGTTAATTCAAATAAAATAAGTCCAACGATTAAAAGTAAAACGAGTACACCTGTATAAGCTAAAAAGTTAGGTAATGTTGATAAAAATTCCTTCATTCCATTCGCTCCTTTTTTAATGTTATTTTTTAATGCCGATCGGTAAGTAGTAACTTAAGTTGTCGGTAATTTGGGCACCAACACGATATCCGATGCTACTTGGTTTACCGTTAAGTAAAAACGAACCAATCATTAGGTGGCCTACTTGCTCACCTTTTTCACTCATAAACGTAGTTTTAGGTAAATCAATGTATTTTTGATAAATCGCTAAGTATTCGGTATATGATTTATTTGCATCTTCCAGCACTTTCTTGCCATTTTCATACACTTCAACAGTGTCACCTTCCCTGCCAAAACAAGGCTTTTTCACATATTTTTCACCACGTGCTAAAAAAGCATCAGCCTCTAAATAAGTTGGTAAAAAGAATTGCTGAATCCATTGATGCTCTTCCTCGGTAAAAAATGGTGATTGTTCTTCATGAAGCCCCCAAACAACAGCTTGCACAGCTTTCGATTGTAGTAGAAAAGCGGAAGGAGGATTTACAATGGCTAGTTTCTTTTGTTCAACAAGTTGCATTAACAAACTGCCGACATTTTCTCCAGTATTAGGGTCCTTATCCTCAATCATGTTTTCAATTGGGAACGTCTGCCGATATAAGACGTCAATTTTATTTCCAAGATGATCAAACAGACCTTCGTTTTCTACTATTTTCAACTCATGCAAGGGAACATAAGATGATGGAACTTCGCTTAAAGCTTGCAAATATTGCACGGTATATTTATCTTCTTCTGAATCTGCATGGGAAGTAAAAACGACAGAAGGAAATTCATCTTTGCCAAGATATGAGTATGCCTCAAAAATAGCATGTTGAACGGCTTTTGCTAGCTGATTTTCCATGCCTTCATTTGGATTAGGCGAGCCCAACTCCTGACATACTAACCCGTTAATATGAAATAATTCTTTAATAAATGTTGGTGTGTCGGAATTAATTTCAAGAACCTTGATCCCATTTTCCGTTTTAACTAAATCAAGCCTAGAAATAACTGTCTCTGTTTGCATCGTTTTTAATCGAATAAATGAGAGTGTTTCTTTTGGAAACCCCATTTGCAATAACGTTTCATCATCAAGCGTTCGTAATAAATGGGCCGTTTTGAGAAAGATGTGTGAAATTTTCTGTGACGCGAGAAGTATATCTTGCTGCTCTTTGCTACTAATTTTCTTTATGTCATAAAGGCTATACTCTTGACCATACATGTCGGGCCAGTAGTTTTCTACTTTCGCATAGAAGGCTTTCCGTTTTTCAGAATATGTTTGTAGAGATAGTCGCTTATCCATTATTTCTATTATCCACCGTATGATTTACTGCCACTACCGAAACCACCTTTAAAACTTGAGGAAGAACGGTATGATTGGTACCCTTTATTTGCTTTTAATGACGACTTTGTTTTGAATGCTTTACCTGCAAAAAAGAAGTAACCAAAATGTGGTGAATCAGGGTCATCACATTCCCAAACGCCTTCTTCATCTTCCCAATCCCAATCACCACATTCATAATCTTCTGGAACTGGCGGAAGGTCTGCATAATTATCACCACATGCAGCGAGGGAAGATAAAACTAGGGCTGATGTGCTAACGCCAGCTAAAAGCTTTTTCGTTTTCTTCAAATGAGTGTCCTCCTTTTTTAGTACTCTAAGTATTCTTTTTTATGTTATCTTTATCTTAACTATACCATGATTTTCCTAAAAATAGTCAGTCAAATCATTTTCAATGGAGGATGAAAGATGCATTATAAACAGAGAAAAATACAGGAGCTTGTCTATTTTATTAAGACTGGTAGTGGGGAAGATGATTTTGAAGAGTTTTACCGATTCCCAGCCTCAACTACGATGCGAGAAGAGATGTTAGCCAAACAATTATGTACGTATCTTGTACTCGAAGGAAAGCAGTTTCGTTTACTTTATAATGAAATGAATGGGGAAGAGGAGTACCTTGTTCTTGAAGATGAAGGAATGGCAAAGCGCTATATGGAAGAAGCGCAATATGATGGTAAAGAAATCGTCATTGAGTTTCGCCAATTTAAGCCGTATGGAGATTGTCCCGTAAAACAGCGATTGAAAGTGATGACACATCTCGACGTATTGGAATTTTTAACGAAAGATATTGTGGATATTCCGGATATTGGACAGCGAGAAGTTGATAGCACGGAAGTTGACTCTGATCGTAAATGTTATGTTATTTATTTTAAGGAAGCATAAAAAGAAGCTAAGTGGATGGTGCATATGTAGCACTTTTCACTTAGCTTTAATATTTTTTTGTGACATTAAAACTAGAGGTTACTGTTTTTCTCGCAACTTCATCTTTATGTTTAATTAGCAATTTGTATTCTTCACTTTCGTTCACTTCATAAAATTCAACTTGGGTTGTAAGTTCTTCACCAGCCTTTAATACCTTTATGCCTTTATGCTCACTATCATAGCCGTTTAATAACCCTGCCGTTTTCGCTTTATTACCATTACTGTCATACAGTTCAAACCCAGGATGTGCGAGCCAGCCGAATTCTATATCATTTTCTGTTACATTTTCATAGGTCACATTGACAATTAGCTTGTCTTCCTCTTTATCTGCGTAATTTATCGTGATTTTTACCTCTCCATTATTGTCACCTAGTAAGTTTACAACCTCATGAGTAAGGTCACCCGAAACTTTATAATTCCCTTTAGATTCAAAAAGTGAACAACCTAAAGTTGCTAGAAATAGTGAAATAATAAAAATGAAGACTAAAATCCTTTTCATATCCATACCCCCTCATAAGAAGTGTATGATACAAGCTGTTATTTAAGACTATAGTCTTAGAAAGTCTCGCGTTTGTGCGAGGCTTTTTACGTAGAAAAGTTCGTAGTATCTATTGAGGCTTTGATTGAGGAACATGTATATACTATAAGTAACAATTAAGATATCTAAAAAGGAGAAAATAAAATGAAAATTTTAGTTATAAACGGAACGCCAAGAAAATATGGACGTACGCGGATCGCGGCTAATTATATTGTGGAAAAATATGAAACAGATTATGTGGATCTAGCTACTTTTGACCTTCCATTATTTAATGGAGAGGAAGCTCAAGGAGAATTATCGGCTGTAAAAGAACTTCGTAAATTGGCAATGGAAGCAGATGCATTTGTGTTAACTTCACCGGAATATCATAACGGGATGAGTGGCGCGTTAAAAAATGCACTCGACTTTCTTGGAGGAAAACAGTTCAAACATAAGCCTACGGCATTACTTGCAGTTGCCGGTGGTGGAAAAGGTGGAATGAATGCGTTGCAAAACATGCGTATCGTTATGCGAGGTGTATACGCCAACACGATTCCAAAACAATTAATTTTAGATCCTCCTGGGTTCAATGCTGAAACGAAAACGTTAAATGAGAAAAGTAAAGAGCAAGTCGATAGCTTAATGCAAGAACTAATCATGTATACAAAAGCGTACATTCAAGTCATTAAACCACAAATGGGAGAACAATAAGTACTTCCTTAATAACAGGTCATTAGGTCTGTTATTTTTTAGATTTTTAAAGGATTTTGAAAATTGTTATTGATTAATAAAATATAGTGAGTGTATGGGGGGAAAGTCGTGAAAAAACTAGTTTATTATTTTTTGTTTTCTATCCTTTTGATAGCGAGTCTCATTGGCTGTATGCAACAAGAGCCAAAAGAGGGTGAAAAGATGCAGTTATTTAAAATGGAAGTACAGTTAGCGAAAGAAGATGGAGAATATGAAGAGGTAGTAATCATTGATGATGAAGACTCTTTGGAATTGTTACGTGATGCTTTTGAGAAAGTAGTATGGCACCTGAATGTAGAACCTGAGATGGCAAGAAATGAAGATGTTAAGGCTAATCTTTATTATAGATATGATGAAAGTGAACCTGAACTTTTAAAAATAACGTATAAAATATGGTTTAACAAGGACGGTTCAGCATCAATCATTAATGAAATAAATGGAGATTACGGTACGATAGAAGAAGCAGATGTTATTCGTGAATATATAGTCAAGTAAATAACTGAATCTTTATAACTAAAAACAGACTAGAAGTATGAATCACTTCAAAAGAAATAATAAGACGTAGGATGACATTTCCTACGTTTTTTCTTTTGTCTTTGCCCTAAGCAAAAGATCTTTGGTATCTTAGTAAAGGAAGAGTCACCTTGGAGGTGAAAGTGTTGAGTAAAGTAACAAAAGAAGAAGTAAGACATGTCGCTCATTTAGCGCGCTTACAAATGGATGAGAAGGAAATAGAAAAATACGAGAAACATTTAGCGGATATCTTAACATATGTTGACCGACTAAATGAATTAAATACAGAAAATGTTAAGCCAACTACCCACGTCCTTGATTTACAAAATGTTTTACGTTCGGATCAGGAGGAACAATCGTTTACGCAGGAGACAGCTTTAGAAAATGCTCCAGCTCATAAAGAAGGAAAAATTGTCGTGCCAAGTGTTATGAAAAAATAACGGAGATGAGGGAGTTCATGTCTCTATTTGATTTATCTATTAAAGAGATACATAAAAGACTGAAAGAAAGACAAGTTAGTGTAAAAGATTTAGTACAAGCTTCCATCGATCGAATTGAAGAAGTCGATCATAACATTCATGCTTTCTTAACAATAAATGAAGAAAAAGCGTTAAAAGAAGCAGACATATTAGATGAAGCGAATGATGCTGAAAAAGGCTTACTATATGGTCTTCCAGTTGGGTTAAAAGACAACATCATTACAGCAGGGACGAAAACAACGAGTGGGTCACAAATGTTAAAAGATTATTCGCCAGCCTTTGATGCAACAGTAGTAACACGTTTAACAAACGCCGGGGCAATTACGATTGGTAAGTGCAATATGGACGAGTTTGCCATGGGGTCATCAAATGAAAACTCAAGCTTCTTTCCAACGAAAAATCCGTGGGATACAAAAAGGGTAGCTGGAGGATCTAGCGGTGGTCCAGCAGCGGCAGTCGCAGCAAAAGAAGTTTTTTTCGCACTTGGCTCAGACACTGGAGGTTCCGTTCGTCAGCCGTCAGCCTTTTGTGGAGTTGTCGGACTAAAACCTACTTATGGACTCGTCTCTCGTTTTGGCTTAGTCGCATTTGCTTCATCACTTGATCAAATCGGCCCGATTACAAAATCAGTCGAAGATAATGCCTACGTTCTTCAAGCAATCGCAGGACACGACAATATGGATACGACGTCTGCGAAAATTGCTGTACCGAATTATCTATCTTCTTTACAGGGTGATATTCGCGGGCTGAAAATTGCTGTTCCAAAAGAATTCCTTGGCGAAGGAGTGGATGAAGGAGTACGTCAGCGTATTCATGAGGCGTTAGCGACGTTAGAAAAACTTGGGGCAACATGGGAAGAAGTGTCCATGCCACATGTCAGCTACGCAGTTGCCGCGTACTACATTTTGTCATCAGCCGAGGCATCAGCTAACCTTGCACGCTATGACGGGATTCGTTATGGAAGACGCTCACCTCATGCAACAACATTAGAAGAGGCATACAAGTTTTCCCGAAGTGAAGGGTTTGGTGATGAAGTCAAACGCCGTATCATGCTCGGGACGTATGCGTTAAGTGCTGGTCACTATGAAAATTACTATGAAAAAGCGCAAAAGGTTCGCACGCTTATTAAAGAGGACTTTGAAAACATTTTAACTACATACGATGTCATTATTGGACCAACTGCGCCGACAACAGCATTCAAACTTGGAGAAAAGACAAAAGATCCGCTAACGATGTACGCGAATGACTTGCTGACGATTCCAGTCAATCTAGCAGGAAATCCGGCGATCTCAATTCCATGTGGCTTCAGTGAAGGGCTACCAGTTGGTATGCAAATGATCGGCAAGCCTTTTGCAGAAACAACGCTCTACAAAGTCGCACATGTATATGAACAAGCTACAAATTATCATAAAGAAAAGCCGAAGCTATAAAGGGGGAGCAACATGACATTTGAAACCGTTATTGGCTTAGAAGTACATGTCGAACTAAAAACGAAAAGTAAAATGTTTTGCAGCTGCCCGGTAGCTTTTGGCGCAATAGCGAATACAAATACTTGTCCAATTTGTTTAGGGCATCCTGGGACGCTTCCGACAGTGAATAAACAAGCCATAGATTATGCGATGCGAGCTGGTTTAGCATTGAACTGTACTATTGCCCAGGAAACAAAGTTTGATCGCAAAAACTACTTTTATCCGGACAATCCGAAAGCTTATCAAATTTCGCAATATGACAAACCGATTGCTGAAAATGGCTACCTTGACATAGAAGTAAATGGCGAGAAAAAGCGGATTGGCATTACGAGATTACATATGGAAGAAGATGCAGGCAAGCTGATCCATACTGAAAGCGAAACACTCGTAGATTTTAATCGAGCAGGAACGCCTTTAATCGAAATTGTCTCTGAACCAGATATGCGCTCGCCAGAAGAAGCGTATGCCTATTTAGAAAAATTGAAGTCGATATTACAATTTACAGGAGTCTCTGATTGTAAAATGGAACAAGGGTCACTTCGCTGTGATGCAAACATCTCCCTTCGAGAACATGGTGGAACAACATTTGGCACAAAAATAGAGTTGAAAAACTTAAACTCATTTCATCATGTCAAAAAAGCATTAGTATATGAACAAAATCGTCAGGCGGAAATCTTACGCTCAGGGAAAAGACTCCAACAAGAAACAAGAAGATATAATGAAGCGACAGACGAAACGGTGCTCATGCGAATAAAAGAGGGAGCGGATGATTACCGATATTTCCGGGAGCCTGATCTTGGGCGGATTTTCATTGACGAACTCTGGCTGAATCAAATTCAAGAACAGCTACCAGAGCTTCCTGAAAGTCGCAAGAAGCGATACATCAATGAGCTAAAACTATCTCCTTATGACGCTGAAATGTTGACGCTATCAAAAGATATCTCCGACTTTTTTGAACAGATACTTTCATTTGAAGTCACACCAAAGCAAGCGGCGAATTGGCTCATGGGGGAAGTTTCCGCATATTTAAATAATCACCAATTAGACTTAGCGCAGACGAAATTAACGCCTGAAAATTTAGCTGCTCTCATCTTGCTTATAGAAGATGGAACAATCTCTAGCAAAATTGCAAAAGAGATCTTGCCAGAAGTGATTGGAAAAGGCAAAAATCCTATGCAGGTTGTGCAGGAAAAAGGACTAGTACAAATCAATGATGAAAATCAACTGCGCGAAATAGTCTTGCACGTCCTACATGAAAATGAGCAATCAATCATAGACTTTAATAATGGGAAAGATCGAGCTTTAGGCTATCTTGTCGGACAAGTAATGAAGCAAACAAAAGGGAAAGCAAACCCACCTTTAGTAAATCAAATGATCATAAGTGAAATAGAGAAAACAAACCATACATCCTAGTTTGCGAAGCGGACATAACGCTTTTCTTTTTCGAAAAAACAAGCTATGATGTTAAATAGTGGAATATTCTTAGAGAGGATGGTTGGGATTATGATCAAACGCGCAAGATTAATCTATAATCCTACATCAGGGCGTGAACAAATAAAAAGGCAATTACCTTATATATTAGAGCGATTAGAGAAAGCTGGATATGAGGCGTCATGCCACGCAACAACTGGTGAAGGCGACGCAATAAATGCTGCACGAACTGCTGTTAAAAGAAAATATGAACTCGTCATTGCTGCTGGTGGTGACGGAACGATAAATGAAGTTGTACACGGATTAGCAGAACAAGAATACAGACCAAACTTAGGGATTATCCCTGTAGGAACGACAAATGACTTTGCAAGAGCGATTGAAGTTCCTAGGATCATTGAAAAAGCTTGTGATGTAATTTGTGATGGTCATCAAATGCCAATCGATATCGGAAAAGTGAATGAGCATTATTTCATTAACATTGCTGGTGGCGGAAAACTTACAGAGTTAACCTATGAAGTTCCTAGCAAACTGAAAACAATGCTTGGTCAACTTGCATATTATTTAAAAGGAATGGAAATGCTTCCGTTCTTAAAGCCGACGAATGTACGTATTCAATATGATAAAGAAGTTTTCGAAGGCGAAATTATGCTCTTTTTAGTAGCTAACACAAACTCTGTCGGTGGCTTTGAAAAGCTTGCTCCTAGTGCTGATATGAGTGATGGCTTTTTCGACTTAATCATTTTGAAAAAGACGAACTTAGCGGAATTTATCCGTATTGCAACGCTAGCTGTCAGAGGCGAGCATATTAACGATAAAAACATCATTTATACGAAAGCGCGCCGAATTAATGTAGAAGTAGATGAAAAAATGCAATTAAACATGGATGGTGAGTACGGAGGAATGCTCCCAGGAGAATTTTTAAACCTACACCGTCATTTAAATGTTTTTGTGCCTGAGCATATTGCGAAAAAGAAATACGAATAATAAAAGAAGAGGCTGGGACACAAGTGCCAGCCTCTTTTTCGTTCATATAGTATTTGTAGTGTAAAAATTTTTTATTTGCTTGGTATTATTTCAATTAATTGATTTGTTAGTTCTTCAGAAACTAGATATACAGTATGAGTATCAGTAGTCTGCATTATCATGCTTTTCCTACCTTCTTCCCCTACCCAAAGGTGGTAGGCCTCTTTATCTCCGTTTTCATAAAATACTTGAAACGTATAATCAGGGCTTGATACATCAACAATACCAGGCTGTTTAGCAGCAGTCGTAATAACTTCCTTAAATAAGGAAAGTGTATCAGCTTCCTCATATGTAGCAAGGAAATCATCGTTCACTTGTCCAAAGCCAGACGCCTTTGCAAGAGTGACTTTAATCAATTCATTCCCTTTTTCTTGTTGGCACCCTATAAGAGATAATAATAGAACGAGTGAAAGTAGTAACAATACTATTTTTTTCATAGAAACAGCTCCTAAGATTTTGATTTTCCTATTAAACGTCTATCTATTATTAAATGTTTCAGAAGTAGACCAACTCGAGAAAATTTAAATTAATAGGTCGTTTTTAATTTAATGTACGTGTCAACTAGAGCAAACGCTTCGCGGGTTAGATAATGCCATAACATGTAAGACTCGGTGCCAATAGCATAAGCTTTCAAGTCGAATTCTTTACTAATCATTAAAGCACGAACGGTGTGAAATTCGTTTGTTATGATTAAAACAGTTGGATTTTTTAGTTGCACATCTTCTTTAATAACTTTTTTTGAAAACTTAATGTTCTCGATTGTTGATGTCGATTTATCTTCTTTATAAATGCGAGCTGGATCAATTCCTCGTTCTTCTAAATATCTTCGCATCGCTTCAGCTTCGGTAATGTCTTCTCCTGGGCCTTGACCACCTGAAACAACGACAGGGACACCTTCATTTTTCTCTAAAAATTTTAATGCTTCGTCTAAACGGTAGCGTAATGTAAGGGGGATATGTTCACCATGAAGCCCAGCCCCTAGGACAATGACTGCGTCAATTTCCTCATCTTCAAATGTATCGAGATTTTTCATATTATAAATAACATACGCCTCAACAATAATAAACAGCAAGATTAATAGAGAAGCACTATAATATCCAAAGCGAAAAAGGTAAAGATAGAGCTTTTTCCCTGTTTTTTTGAACGCCCTCTTCAAATCTATTAAAAAGAGGACTCCAAAAATTACGAGAGCGCCAAAGTATAAAATGAAAAGCCCCCCAGATAAAAAAAGAATAATAAATAATGCCAAACCAATCCAGACACTAATAAAATGTTTAAATATATTAATGTTGTTTTCCATTACGTCACCTATTCTATGTATTTTAGTATGAAAAATTTAATGAAAAGTAAGTATTAACTAAGGCAAAAGACTCAAATATAATATTACCTACGATATTATAGGAATCACTTTGGTGTACATATCCATTTATCCCTAACTTTGAACAAACTAGTATTGTTCGAGCAGTATGGTAGTCGCTAGTAACAAATAGTATCGTCGGGTTTTCTTTCTGTAGTTTCTCTTTAATTATTGTAGTTGCTGATTTAATGTTCTTTATTGTAGAAGTGGCTTTATGTGTAGTGAGAATCCGAGCGGAGTCAACGCCACGCTCTATTAAATAATGCTTCATATCATCTTTATTTGATAAGTAATGCATGGTATCGAGTTCAGAGGAAACAATGACTGGAATACTAGTATTTTCACGTGAGATTTCAATTGCTTCATCCAAGCGGTCTTCTAGTGTAAATACAGTGATATCGTAATGTAGACCTGTACTTAGTACAACGACTGCATCTATTTCGCTAACATCATATGAATCAGTGTTGTATGCGTAATAAAAAATAATATTGCTAACTAAAGTGAAGCAAGATAAAAGCAATAAATAACTAATGATGAAAAACTTTTTTATTAAAAGCTTTTTTCCGTTTTTAAGACTTTCTTTATATTCAAAAAAAACAAAGACCATCGAAATTAACATAATACTAGTAAACAAGTAAAAAGAATCAAAATGTACAGTTGCGAGAAAGCCGATAGAAATACCTAATGAAATTAAAAATTTAGGAACCTTTATTATAGTATCCTTGTCCACTAAACCACCTACAAAATCTTACTTATTTTTATTGTTATTTTACCATATTTTTCATGTAGACTGACGGGAATTAATTCTAATTCCCTGCATTTTTTCTTTTATATATCTGGATATGGTACAATCATGACAGCAATTTTAAGCGTAAAGGGCGGTAAACATGACATTAGAAAAAAATCAAACAGTTGAATTAACGATAGAAGACTTAACACATGATGGCGCAGGTGTCGGCAAGATCGATGGCTTTCCTTTATTTATTAAAGGAGCATTACCTGGAGAACGCATCGATGCGAAAATAATTAAGCTGAAGAAGAATTACGGTTTCGCAAGACTTGTTCGTGTGTATGTAGAAAGCAAACATCGCGTCGAAGCACCTTGTCCAATTTATAAACAATGTGGCGGCTGCCAATTGCAACACCTTTCATATGAAGGGCAATTAGAAGCGAAATATAACCAAGTCGAAAGTGTGCTTCAGCGTATTGGCCATTTGGATAACGTAAAAATACATCCTGTTTTAGGAATGAATGATCCTTGGAACTACCGAAATAAAGCACAAGTACCTGTAGGTGAAGAAGAAGGCGGACTAGTAGCAGGTTTCTATCAGCAACGTTCACACAGTATCGTTAATATGGACGAATGTATGATCCAACAAGAAGTAAATGATCAAGTTGTGCAAACCGTAAAGCGTATTGCTGAAAAATATGGCGTTCGTGCCTATGATGAGCAAAAACATCGCGGAACACTTCGTCACATTATGGTCCGCTATGGACAAGTTTCCAAAGAAGTGATGGTCGTCTTTGTAACGAAGCAAAGTGAAATTCCACATCGTGAAGAAATCATTGAGGAAATTGTTGCAGAAATCCCGAATGTGAAGTCGATTGTGCAAAACATTAATCCGAAGAAGACAAACGTCGTCTTTGGTGATAAAACGACTGTGCTTTGGGGCGAAGAGTACATTTATGACTCGATCGGTGATATTAAATTTGCGATTTCAGCTCGTTCGTTCTACCAAGTAAACCCTGAACAAACGAAAGTCCTTTATGATAAAGCATTAGAATATGCAGACCTCAATGGAAGTGAAACAGTGATTGATGCATATTGTGGCATCGGAACAATCTCACTATTTTTAGCGCAAAAAGCGAAGCGTGTTTATGGTGTCGAAATCGTCCCAGAAGCGATTGATGATGCGAAAAGAAATGCGAAGCTAAATGGTGTTGAAAATGTGGACTTTGCAGTAGGCGAAGCGGAAAAAGTAATCCCATGGTGGAAAGCGCAAGGCATTGAAGCAGATGTCATCGTCGTAGACCCACCGCGCAAAGGCTGTGACGAAACGTTACTGCAAACAATTATTGAAATGAAACCGAAGCGTGTCGTGTACGTTTCATGTAACCCAGCAACACTAGCGCGCGACCTGAAAATCTTAGAAGAAGGCGGTTTCGAAACGAAGGAAGTCCAACCAGTAGACATGTTCCCGCATACGACGCATTGTGAAGCAGTTGCGAGAATAGAACTTAAATAGGAAATTCTAATGGAGAAGATATAAAATGGATAGAATGACAGATGATTAAAAAAAACTGTTAAATAGTTTAATGGAGCTTCAGCAAGACTTTCAAGAAAGAGAAGAAAAACTAGAGAAAAAAACTTGGAAGAAGCACAAGAGTGAACCCACCTTAATAGAAGCTTTAAGCGTATTAACGAAAAAAGAACTAGATAAAATTCGTAAAAGTTATGAATTTACAGGAATAAGCACATTAAAAAAAGCAGATTTAGCTAACGAGCTTGCTAAATCTATTCCGGCTAATTTGGAACGCATTTTATATAAACTGGATGAAGAAAGATATTATCTTCTGAAGAATATCGTTAAAAACGGTGGATCAATTGAAGACAAAGGTAATTTAACTCTTCCTAAAATTATTTGGTTGGTGGAGAATAGCATCGTATTTCCAAGTGAAATAAACAATGAAAAGAATTTAGTTATGCCAAAAGAAATTGTGAATCGTTTCAATGAATTAGATGGGCTGGAACTATTTAAAGTAGTTAAACGAAATACAGAATGGATAAATTTGATTCATGGAATGCTGTACTATTATGGAATTATGAAAACAAGTTTGATAATAGAGAAATTAAGAGAATACACAGGAGAAGAGATTGAGTTATTAAAATTCTTTAAAGTACTACATTCATCGTTAGATTACTACTTAAGAATATTCTATAAAGGTTCTTTCTTAGTTGATGAAAGAGTTAGTGATTTTCTAGAATTAAAAGAAGCACAAGATGCTCGGGACGTAATTCCTTATTACCCTTTCACCAAGCAACAATTACTAAACGCTAGCAAAGAGGATTACTTCGATTTAACTCCTGAAATACGTGAATTTAGACAGTACTTAATACATCATTATGAATTTGAAAAAGAAGAGTTAGATGAAATTTGTCTAGATTTAACAGATATGATTAATATCAGTATGGATGTGTCTACAATCATTCAGGAAATTGTAAGTCAAATGGAAATACCATCTATGGACGTTTTGAATGACATAACAGGAAAAATTATCAAGGTAAATAATACGACACGAATGTGGATGTTAAAAGGACACAAACCGAGTGAAATTAAACGACCTACCAATAATCATCCGGCAAATGTAATGAATTTTGATAAAAGTGCCCCGAATGTTATGAGTATGGATAAACATTCTGCAAGTGTAATGAGTAAATAAAAATTCATCTAATGTCATTAACATGGATAGCTATTCCAAAGTTAGACGGAACGACCCTTGTCCGTGTGGCAGTAACAAAAAATATAAAAAATGTTGCGGGAAAAAGTAGCGATAATATTGCATAGGAATCACTGTGAAAGCCATTGTCAAAATAGAACTAGAAAAAAATATTTCATTACAAGTGGAGATCATTTATGATAAATGGTCTTCTTTTTTTATGATTAGAAGAATAGAGGTATTCTTTTGTATTTGTTGAATAGTAAATAAAAGGAAAAAATAACCTACTATTAAGGGCATAAGAAAAGTTGTGGATTTTATTGACACGAAAGCATTTCATAAAAATATATGTATGACAGAAGTATTGAATAACATAAAAGTGGGCTGTTATTTTTTAAACGCCAGAATGGAATTCGAATTTATTAATAAAGCAGCTGAATCAGTAATTGAAAAACCAAAAGCAGAACTATTAGGGAAATGTCTTTGGGATGCCTTGCCTAATTATGTAGATACAGATCTTTATCATCTATACAATAAAGCGTTTGAAGAACAGGAACTGTAATCTTTTGAAGTAACGACATTATATACCAAACGTCTTGTCGAAGTGAAAGTCTTTCCTAATAAAGATGGATTATTATGTATTTTCAGTGATATTACTAATATTAGAGAAAAGGAAAAAGAAGAAAGATATTATGATAAGCTAAAAATCATTGGTGAAATGGCGGCAGGAGTGGCACATGAAGTTAGGAATCCGCTAACCACTGTTAAAGGCTTTTTACAAATTATGTCCAAGGATAAAAGCTTAGTAAACTATAATACGCATGTCAGATTGATGATTGAGGAAATCGACCGTGTAAATAACATCATTGCTGAGTTTTTAAATTTATCTAAAAACAAAGCGAGGAACGTAACAGAATCTTCCATGAACCAAATTATAACTTCCATATATCCTTTACTTGAAACACGAGCCCTAAAGGAAGGGAAAATATTAAAATTAGAATTAGGAAACATAGTAAATATTTGTGTCGATCAAGATGAGATACGACAACTTTTACTTATTATGATCAATAATTCTTTAGATGCAATGGAAGCGGGGAAGTCAGTATTAGTTAAAACATACAAAGAAAAAGATGCCGTTGTCCTATGTATTAAGGATGAAGGTAGTGGCATTCCAGAAAACTTAATCGATGACATACCAACCCCTTTTGTGACAGGTAAAGAGAGTGGAACTGGCTTAGGTTTATCGATTTGTTATTCCATTGCACGAAAAAATAACGCTAAAATAGATTTTGATACAAGCGCTAATGGCACTACATTTAACATTCGGTTTTCAAACTAATTAATTATACAAAAGCCATCTGCCAGCAGGAGGTGGCTTTTGTGCTCAGCCAATTAGCTGTTAATGTTTAACCTTTTAGGATTAATTGCGGTGAACCGTATCACAAATAGTGGTAAAACAGCGAGTGGAATTGGAAATCAACAGAGAATGGTTGGAGAAATTTTAAACGTTACTTTTCTGTAAGAATAATATAACAGGGAAATACACAGGTATTTCCCTGTTACTTCTCTTTTTATTTTAATTTGTACCAGAATAGAGTTTATCTTTTAGAATTGTTGTAGCAATTTCTGCACAATCATTACAATAATTCTTACTGGCTGCAAAGGTTACAATGAAAGATGTAGTGGCTGAAATACCTTGACCAATTAGTGGTATTCTCTTTCCAATCTGCTTTAGAGTTGTTTTGACTGCCTGTTTCTCAAGTTGGTCTTTAGCAACTTTTTGAAGTAATTTAGTGATTGCTGTCTTAGTAGAATATTTTAAGACATTATTTGCGATAGAAAGTAACCTTTCATTATATAAAGGTTTATTATCTTCAATTATTTCTTTACTTAAACCAAAAGACTTTCTTATACGATCAAAAATTCCTTTAAGTATAGAGAGATCCACAGTGATATCAACCAATGGAATAGGGTTTATTCCATTTGCAGCAGCAAGTGATGAGCCTAAATAAATAAACTTATAGCATGATTTTTTCTTTTTTTCTAAAAAATCCTCAGAATATGCTTTTGCATCTAATGAAAATTTTATCTGTTTAACGCTACTTAAATTTTCATAAATCGCTTGGGTTAAATCATCTAGTCCCTCTTCAGTTCGACAACTAGTAAAGTATACTTTTACATTTTTTCCCACCTGTTCTCTAACATCGTTTGTAACACTTTCCTTTAGTTGCTCTATTGTTTTCCCTTTTTCAAACATACTGTCTACTGAATTTCTGACAAAAATGCACTTTTTATTTTCTTTATGAAGTCTCCTGAAAAATTCTGTATCTTCTTGTTTAAATTTACCTGAAAATACACAAATAAAGATATCATAACTAAGCACATCAAATCTTTCAAAAAAAGATTCGGCAGGAAAATTTTTAGTGCCATAACCCGGTAAGTCGGTTAGGATCAAATCTTCCCATTTATATGGATCTTCACTTATTGTAGTATCAGTTTCTTGAGATACTCTTGCTACATCTTCACCAATTAGCGCATTAATTAATGATGATTTTCCAGAGCCCGGTTGTCCGAATAACGCTATTCTAACCTGTGTTTGATTTAACTTTTCTAACTCTTCTTTTATTGCGTCGATTGATTCATAGATATTATTATCGTCCAAAAAAAAACCTCCCATTTCCCCACCAATATTAGTATTTTCTTCCTAATTCTAATACACCATTATATGGGAGGTTAAGTAATGTGATTAGGAAATTTAATAAAAAACTAGTAGGATACGTATAAGAAAGTGTGAACCCGCTGCGTGAATAATCGGCCCATTTATCATTTATCTCTTACTATTAAGACGTAAAAACAAGGTGGTTAAATTCCGTAAGAAAGTGTTCAAAGGGACTTGATGTTTCTACTTTATACGAAAGGACATCCACTTGGTTTAAAAAATCCTTTAGGGCTAGTACAATTTGGTTTATTTACTCCGACATATTATCTCCTTAGCATATTAGAATTGATAAAATAATCACTTTTGTGGACTAATAACTAAATTCCAGCATGCTCATAACTTGCTGATACATTATCTTGGTCCCTATTACTAGGCATTACTCTTCTAGGTAGCATTATATGCTCCTCTTTAGTTACAGTGGCTGTCCATAAATATTGTTTAATAATATTTCTAACAAACTTCTCAGTAAGAACGCCGTCCCTTGCTTTCTGTTCGCAAATGTCTTGTATGTATTTCTTTCAATTCTTCTAATGCTCTTTTAAAATTGAAAATAGTCTCTTATGGTTTACTATATAATATAAATGTAATAATCGGAAAGAAAAGTAGAAAAGGGTGAATACTACATGATTTCAAGCGAAGACTTTTTTGAAAGAGTTAGAGGAATGGTGATCTATTCATGGGAAATATTTTCCAAAAAAGTAGGAAGTGGTTTAATAAAAATTAACAAGGAAGCGTCTATGCAATTAAAGTATTCATATATTTTGCAACAATTTATACCAATAGTTATCTTTGATGAAGGGGAAAAAGTAGAGGTAGAGTTGGAGTCAACAT
Organism: Lottiidibacillus patelloidae; assembly: GCF_002262935.1. NCBI lineage: Bacteria > Bacillati > Bacillota > Bacilli > Caryophanales > Bacillaceae > Lottiidibacillus > Lottiidibacillus patelloidae. The sequence continues at coordinate 53,622 of NZ_NPIA01000004.1, forward strand.
GCTTTTTAAATGGGAAGTATAGAGAAGTCGATATTTTAATAAAGGCAACTAATTCTGAGTTAGTAACATATACAATTGCAATTGAATTAAAATGTTATAAAGAGTTTGCCTCGTCAGGAAGACCAAGAGGTGCACATGATATTTTTATGAAAGATGTTTATTTCGATTTGTACTTACTTGAAGAGTATTGTAATCATAATATTGCTGATTTAGGAATTAGTTTAGTTATGTCGAATTACAGAACATCAGTAAATCCAATAAATAGAAGTGCAAAGTGTTGGGTATATGATATATCGGACGGTACTACTGTGACTGCTGGGACAAATTTCTGTACCCCAATTGGGGGATATGATATTGATTTTACTCTAAACAAAAATTATACTTTTTCATGGAGTTCATATGGTGACTATTGGTTTACGAAACTAATTGGTAATTAGTTTATTTGATAGAACGAGAATACTTGAAATTAACAGTGAATAGGAATAAAAATACAAGATAATAAGAGTTAGAAGATGAAAAGGATAAGGGATGATCACAAGTGGAAAATATGATTTTGACCAAACTACAAAAAGAATAGGAGAATTGATAAAGACCAAACACTAAGGTTTGGTCTAAGGTTGAATTATATATAGAAAAATCAGCGCTTAAATGGCCCTAGAATGCAATTTAAATGCAACCATAGGGGTTTTGCTAGTAAAGATATTTAAGGCATTATATGAGTAATATAACTCATTAAAACCATTTTGTTAAATCTCCATCACTATTATGTCGTTTACTTTTAGTTAAACCATTTCTAAGGTAATTATCCAGCAGTAAAAAGGAACGTCCTATTTCATTGAGGTCTAATGTTAATTGATAGGAGGCTAACTCCCCAGAGTGAATAATATATGGTCTAATTTTAGGCTGTCGCTCTTTCCATTCCTCATAGTCACCAAAAACAATGTAATTACCATCTTCCTTGTCCCAAACAGCATTGTCTATAAGGAATTCATCTTCATCGTATTCCTCATAAAATTCTTCATCTATGGAAATATTAGCCCAAGGGAACAATTCAGGAAATAAATTCTCATAACTAGTATAAGGAAAGAAGACCATTGGCCAACTTTGGACTATCTTTTCATATCCAGTATTCTCCTCAACTACTTTCAAATTTATTGATCCTCGTCCTGAAGTCTTATTAATCCATTCATCTGATGTTAAAATCACGCGGTTTCCATTCAGTAATTCTTCCATCCATGCTCTTGCCAAGACTAATAAATTTAAGCGTCTTTCATAATCAGTAGTATTTTCAGCGATATTCTTTAAATAGTGCAAGGCTGTTTTATCGAGTATTTGTTTTTGGGGGACAATTACTTTCCAACTGGATTCGGAAATTAACTCAACAGTATCTACATTGATTTGTTCCCAATAGCATGTTTGACTATCTAAATCACAAAGAACTAAGACAACCGGTAAAGAGTGGTTTGTCCAGTAATTGTAATGTTCCATTTTACCTCTGAATATAAAACCTGTGCTGTTTTCCTCTTTTAAGTAACTGCTGCCTGCTTTTATTTGTATTGCAATGAGTCTGCCGGTTACAAACTCATCATCATCTACTACTTCCATATGACCATCAATTCCGTAATCTTGTGTTGGCTGTTCCCTAAAAATCCAGCCTAGTTCCTCCATAACTGCTCTCTCAACTAAGTTTACACCCATACTCCCCTTATTATGATCGAACTTTGGAAAAGACATAGTTACCTCCGTACACGTAATTTAATAATAAAATTATATCATTTTATCTTTTGTACTAAGTCATTTTTTAGTAATAGTTCAGTATAAAAAAGTTTATGTCGCTTTAAGTTGATAATATAATCTAAATAATAAAATTAAAACGATGCGATGAACCGCATTACAAATATTGGTGAAGTAGAGAGTTGAAGTAATTTTGGATAATAAGTATTAAAAAGGCTAATTTAAATTGTGGAGACTGTTCGTATTTAGACGGTCTTTTTTAATTTACGGGACAAGATAATTTACATTTGTATATCCTTATTTATTGGGCTGAAATTCGCAAAATCAAGGCCAATTATTACTAATAGAGTATTGAAGGGATCAAAAATAGTCATAAAGGAGAACGTCGAAATTGAATTAAATTCTGGCTAAATGATATAAGTTAATAGGGCAGTAACATTTATACCAAGATCCAAAAACAGTAGATCATTTTCTACAATTTTATAATAAATTATTGTTAATAAGAAATTAAATAAGGAACCAAGAATGAATGGATAATTCCACAAAGATTTATATAAATTACCACTATATTCTAAATTTTGTATAAATTATTAAAAATTAACTGTTATAATAATTTTAATAAATAATATAGGTGGTGTATTATGACTTCTACAAAAAGCCTACAAGATGAATTTATAAAAAAATTAGAAAATGTAGAGAAACTTTTCTCAGAGTTAACTATTAATCCAGCCGTGTTAGGAATCGATTTCAGTAGCCCTGAAAGTTCTTTTGATATTATATGGTGTTTAAAATTAAAAGATATGAATGCAATTGGGTCAACTAGCACTCAAAGTCAAAAACATATACATATGGGAAAAGGTATGGCAGATGCTTTCCCATATTTAAACAATTACATTTATTTAGAAGATGAATTAAATTCTCATTCTGATTTTAAAAGAAAGTTTCAACTTAATGTTCCTTTGATAATACCTAAAAATCACTATGAAGATTTAGTGGGAAAACCCCATAAAAATACTAATGAGTTTATAAATGCAACTACAAATATAGTTATGAGTCCTAAGGGTTTAGAGATGTCACTTATGAGATACGATTCGCCTGAGTTCTTAGAAATAAGAAAACAATTAAATGAAGGTGATTATTTAATTTTTTTGAAGAAGTACCAAAAGTATGAGTATGTTGTATTAGGATTAAAGGAAAAACAATCAAAAATTCCAGATGAAATTCAAGGTGTGAAAATTTATCCTCAATCTTATACTGAAATTACTAAAGAAATTTTAGAACCTGCCTTTGAATACCAAGAAATTTTAGATTTTGTCACCCAATATCCAAACTCAATATATTATGGTGCACCCGGAACAGGAAAATCATATAAGGTTGATCAAATTTGCAGTAGTCTTGCAATAAAACAGGATAATCTTTTTAGAGTAACATTTCATCCTGAGTATGATTACTCTGATTTTATTGGTAGTTATAAACCAGCCGTTATAAAAGGGAAAACTTCAATTAGAAGAGGCCGTAGTAGGGAAAAAAGTCAAAATAATATTACATATGAATTTATTCCGGGCCCTTTTATAGATGCATACGTAAAGGCACATAAAGATAAAGAGAATATAACAATCCTAGTAATTGAAGAAATAAACAGAGGTAATTGCAGTTCTATTTTTGGTGATATATTTCAATTATTAGATAGAGGCCATAATGGACATTCAAAGTATCCAATTAAGGCGAATAAAGAACTTAAAGATTATCTCGCTGATCGTCTAGGTGAAAGTCACTTTGAATTGGTAATACCGAATAATTTAATAATATTAGCAACAATGAATACTTCTGACCAATCACTTTTCCCAATGGATTCAGCATTTAAAAGAAGATGGAACTGGCAATATGTACCCATTGACTATAAAGATGCAGATAAATTTAACATTAAGATTAATGGGAAAATATATTCATGGGGAACATTTATTAAAAAGGTTAATGAGAAAGTCACACAAATTACTGAGAGTGATGATAAACAATTGGGTAACAGGTTTGTAAACACCTCCAATATGGATATTGATGAAGATATATTTATTAATAAAGTATTATTTTACTTATGGAATGATATTTATAAAAATGAAGATACAACAGACTCAAGGTACATATTTAAGTATGTTGAAGAACACTCACACGATGAAAAGACATTTAGGTTCAATGATTTATATACAGAAGATAGATTTAAAATTATTAGGGGATTCTTCCTATATAATAATATTCTTGATAGATTTGCAGAGTATAAAGAGGTATTTATAAACTCAAGTGACGAACAAGAAATAGAAAAAATAATCAGCAGCGGGTATTTAATCCCTAACTCTTTATTTAATATAGAAGACAAATATAAAAAAGAAATTATTAATAAAATTATTGAAAATAAGGAGAAAGGTGGGTTAAGTACAGAAGAAGATATCAATAAATTTATTAAATCTATTTATTGTGACTATTTGAGTGAACAATTATATAAATTGCAAACTAAAGAAGAATTAAGTGAAATATTGACTAATTTCCTTCAATATGATTTATGCGATGATATAAGTGAAATAAATTCTAATGAAATAGAAAAAATAGCAGAAGCAATAGAAAGTAATAAAATAGAAAAAGATGATGATAAAGATATTGTAGGAATACAGGATATTATTTCTTACCTTTATCCTGAACAAGATGAAAGTAAAGAAGATAGTGAAGAAGATAATGATCTATCTGACAATAGTGAGGAAGAAACACCTGCTAATATTGAAGAAGAAGATCCAAGCGAGAAAGAAGAATCTTCAGATGTAGAAGGGGATCAAAAGTAGGGGAATAATATGAAATTTCTATTTGAAGGACAAAAGTTTAATTTGGATGAGAGTTTTATTAAAGAAGAAATTAGTAGGCTCACTGATGAAAATACGGGGAAAATAAACAAAGTGGGCTATTTTAAAAATAGGGAAAATGATATTTATATTATTTTCCCTAAAAGTTTTAGTAATGACAAGGAATTTATAAGTAATCAATTATCGCACGATAAACAAGGCAAGGCCATCCTCTTATACAAAACCCTTAGAAGATATGCAAGTATAAATCAAAATGCTTCTAATGAAATAATTAGTAATATAAAAGAAGAACATAATACTTTCTTAGATATAATACTATCCATAATAAAATTTCATAATCAGCACCCGCATATGTATTTAACTACAAAGGTAATTGAGAAAAACAGGGGGAAAAGGGTACTTTGGAGTAAAACAATAAAAAAAAGTAATCCAATTATCAATAAAAAGGATATTTTGTATATAGATGCTCTTAAGCAGAATAATAAATTAGTAAACGAAGACATACTTTTTACGCTATTTTACTCAGTATTATATTCAATTAAAAAGAAGTTTAACTTTGCCATATCCTTGAGTGAAGGGCTGCCAATACTAAAAGGTCACCAGTTTAATAAGTTAGAAAAAAAGGCGTTAAAGATACTAAATACGATAAAACATAATTATTACTCTGATAACCAAAGAAGAATAGTGCAACTATTAATTTTTTATTTTCAGATAGAAGAGAATTCAAGGTCTAAAGAAGGTAGCCATGAGTACTTACTCACCTCCTCATTTAATTTACTGTTTGAAAAAATAGTAGATGAGATAATATCTGATAAAGAAAGCGTTCTAAATTTAAAAAAACAGATTGACAATAAGGAATTAGACCATGTGTATTATGACCAATCCTTTTTTTCTAAAAGGAATACAATATTTGTAGGGGATTCTAAGTATTATATAGGTGAGTCTATTGGAACAATGGATAGTTCATCAAAATATAAACAATACAATTATATCAAAAACGTAATTGATATTTTTGTGTTAAAAAAAGCCTCAAAATATTTTAAAAAAAACAACATAATTTTAAGAGATGAAACCTTTGAATGGTATGAACTTTTACCTAATTTCTTTGTGTTTTCAACTACAGAAAAGAACTCAAAGTTAAATAATTTAAACCAATTCTTCTGGAAAACAGATGAAAAACCTATAGAAAAAACTCATTTTCAGAATAGGATATTCGACCGAGACTCACAGTATATATTCTCTTTTAAATTAAACTTGGATTATGCAATGAAGATATTCACACAGAACGTAAGTTCTCACCAGAAAAAGGAATTTAGACACATCATAAGAGAAAGTATTAAAAAATTTTTACAAGAAAAATATGACTTTTATATCGTTGTCGATAAGTTAAAATTCCCAAATATATTAAATAGCAATTTTAAGACATTCAATGGCAAGTTTATAACTACGGATAAATCAGATTATATAATTGTCTTAGATAAAGAATTACATAAAGATAGTGAGAAGATATTAAAGATATTAAGGGATCATAAATGTGATTTAAATAATTTTAAGTTAATTTGACAAGAGGGGGTAGGTATACTACTCCCTAATTTAATAATGTTCTCTTTAAATCTTTTATAATCTCCCATTCTCCCTCTTGTGTATATAATTTATTATTAAGATTTACAGTACAAACTTGGAGTTTAGATGGTTCATCCTCATAGAAATGATATATGTCGGCCACTTCTTGAATATATTTTGGATAAAGTAACACGATTTTAGGTTTATTGTATTTATGATAATACCCAAACATTTGATATAAGTCTTTATCACTAACTCCTTTTCTTGGTTTCCCCAAATTTAATCTTTTATATTTTGTATCAATAATCAATTCAATAACTTTCTTATTTTCAATAGATATATCAGGCTGAAGGTTAAAGCACCCATTGTTATACTCGTCAAAAATAAGGTGTTTACTTCTTTTTTGTGTTTGTACTGTGCTGTTGTTATTAAAGATTTCAGGTGCGTATTCTTTTAACAATTCAGAAATGTAATCTTGATAAACAGTATTCATGTCGATATTAAATACAAATACATTATTCTCCCCATTACCTCTAAAATTGACAGATTGACTGAAAAAATAAAACTTGGCAAAGTTTAATAATTTTTCGTATTCACCCAGTAATCTGTCATATTTAACTTTATTAAAAGAAGTTTCAGAAACAGATATATCACTAACATTAGACAGGGTTTGTAAAATATTTTTAGCAATAATTCTATTCTGTTGCCATTGTGTAGTATTTAACATTTCTTTTACTACAAATTTGAAAATTTGATTAACTAGGTTGTCATCTGTGTAATTATCATATTCGTTGTAAATTTTTGTGTTTATAGGATTTCTTACAATGTTTTTACTAACTAATATCTTTCCTTTTATATAATTAGAATTTTCTTCTTCTCTTACATATGTTCTATAAAGTCCTTTGAATAATTTTAAGGATAATCCGTCCAGAAAAAGATTAATTAAGAAATCAAGTACATCGCCTCTAGAAACATTAAATTGGTTATAATCTATGTTATTGGTTGGAACCTTTAATGCTTTATTGATCATATAGTATAAATTCTTATAAATTTCAGTCTTGGTGCTACCATCCATGTTATCGTTTTCATGTTTAAATATTTTAGGTAATATCTCAATTGTTGCTTCATCAATCTTTATTATTCCTACAAAATTTTTAATATATATTCCTTCTAAATCTGTTCTTAATAGGTGAGAGTATTTTTCACTGATTAAATTATTAAGTTTCTTTAAACTTTCATAACTAGATTTTTCATTGCTTTGATTAGGGAAAATATCATGATAAGATATATGAGAATATTCATAAGTTGTTATAACTTTCATCTGTATCAACCCTTAGTGGCAATTTCTTTTATAATATCTAATAATTCCTGACAAGATATTTCATAGTTGATAGAGAAAGATAAGTTTTGTCCCTCATCAATTACTAGTTTACCTAATAGAGGTGTGATTTCACTTGGATTAGTATAAAAATACTCTTGTAGCAATGGTAATATTTGATAAATCCAAATATACTTTATGTCATTTGGAAGTTCACTTTCAGGTTGATCTAATAACCTAAAGAAGTAACTGTGACCAATCATATGCTCTCGATCAATAGTATTTTTTATTTTATTATTTATTACTTTAATTGCACTAATAGTAGTTAATATTAGTTCATTTGTAGTATTTAACAATGTAAAATCAGGTGTAATTTCATAAAAAGTAAATCTTCTTCTTAAGGCAATATCGATTAAGGCAATTGATCTATCAGAAGTATTCATTGTACCAATAATATAAAGGTTTTTTGGTACAGAAAAGGAACTATTGGAGTAAGGCAACTGTACTGTTGTTTCTTCATGTTCTCCTGCTCTTTTTGATTTTTCAATAAGTGTTATTAGTTCTCCAAAAATTTTAGATATATTTCCACGATTTATTTCATCAATTATTAATCCATATTTAAGGTTAGGATTTTCTTTAGCCTTTTTACATAATTTTAGAAATGCACCATCTTGTACAAGATACTGTAATTGACCCGTTTGGTCATTTACTTTCGCTGTAATACCTTCAATAAACTGTTCATATGCAAATGATTGATGGAATGTAATCATTTCAGAATAATCAAATACGTCTTTTAATTGGTTGGTGTAATAAGTTTTACCAGTTCCGGGAGGTCCATATAATATTAAGTTTGGATTTTTATCAAGAAGTTCTATTATTTGACTTGTTTTTTTACTTTGATATAAACTCTTTTTTTCCTTTATTCTAGGTGATAATCCGTCTGTAACTTCTACATGAGTCGGATAGACCTTTTTACTTACCGTTAACCCTTTAAAGGAATCTAACTGATACTTTGATTCATCGTTTTCCTTGATACCTAAAACAAGGTATTTTAATTTTTTTCTATATTTCAGGAAAATTATATAGTCACCGGTATACAACAGTTTCCTAAAATCAACAAATTCCATTGAATCTTCTTCAATATATGATATTTCTACTTGTTGAGAATTATCTCCTCTTCTACTCCTAGCAGTTGTAGTATAGCAATTAACTTTTTTACTATCTTCTATTGTTCTTCCTTCAAGGTAGTTTATGTTATTAGATATAATAATGATTGGTAACTCAAGAATATATCTTCTTTTAAAGGAATTAATTTTGTCTTGTTTCTCTAGATAGTTGAAGTTATGTAAATAGGGAAAAATGTCCATTTCGCTTGCTGTTAATGCAATATGAGTTTGGTTTGTAGAAGTGTTATGTGTAATTGTATTGGAAGTCGCAAGTTTTTTTACAAGCATGGCGTCAAAAGTATCATTTAGATTTTCAATATTTAGATTAAGGTCCTTGCTATTAAGTTTTTGATCTTTGATTATTTCTTTAATAGATTCCATTGTTTCATCAAAAATAGGCATTATTTTCACTCCTTTAAGACTTTAAGTAAAGGATATCACAAATAATGGAAACTAGTAATTAGAAATATAGAATGCTATTTATACCCTGATAAAAACATGATATAATTAATTTTAATACGAACAAACGATCTATGGGAGGATAGAGAGAGATGGGGAAGAAAGTAGGACGACCCTCTGGTAGGAAAAAGACTAGTAAAATTGAAATATTATTAGAACCAGTAACAAAAGAGAAATTTATGGAATACTTACGGGAGGAAGGTAAGTGTGCATCAACAGAAATTGGTTACTGGATTAGAGACTATATTAGAGAGTATGAAACTAGTTTGGATAATAGATTTGATGGAGGGAAATAAGAATGCTTAATGTTGTTTCATTATTCAGTGGTTGTGGTGGATTGGATTATGGTTTTATGAAAGCGGGATTTAACGTGGTATGGGCAAACGATGTTGATAAATTTGCTGTGCAAACTTATAGGGAGAATTTTGGAAACCATATAGTTTTAGATGATATTCAAGACATTGATATTGAATCTATACCAGACCCAGATATATTATTAGCCGGATTTCCTTGTCAGCCCTTTAGTATGATGGGTAGTGAGTTAGGTTTTAATGACGCAAGAGGAACTTTGTTCTTTCATATAGCCAAAATTATAAATGCTAAAAAACCTGAAATTATAGTATTAGAAAATGTTAGAACACTTAGGACTCATGATGGCGGGAAAACTTATAAGGTAATAATGAATATATTAGAAAATGAACTAGGATATAAAGTGTTTGATACAGTATTAAATAGTGCAGACTTTGGTGTCCCACAGAAAAGAAATCGAACGTTTATTGTAGGGTTTAGAGACCACACCTTTGAATACGAATTTCCACAAACAATTGAATTAGACAAAACTATGCAAGATTTGTTAGAGAAAGATGTTCCACAAAAATATTTCTTATCTGAGAGGATATTAAAAACAATTCTATCACATGGCACAAAAAACTACAGAGCAACTCCAGAAATAGATTTAAAAGTTGCAAGACCATTATGTGCTACAATGGCTAAGATGCATCGTGCTAGTCAAGATAATTATGTAACTGATAATGGTAAAGTAAGAAGACTAACACCAAGGGAGTGTGCAAGACTTCAAGGTTTTCCTGAGGATTTCAAAATTGTAGTATCCGACACTCAAGCATATAAACAATTTGGCAATGCAGTTACAGTAAATGTTTCTTATTACGTTGCAGTTAGTATATTGCAGGCCATTATAAGACAAGAAAACAAGAAAGATAATGAGGTGCAAGAAGTTGCAACCACTTAAAGATTTATTAAGAAAAGAAAGAAAAGAGTATATTACATTATTAAATGAAATTCAGTCTTTGCTGTCATTAGAATTTACTAATATAAATGTAAAAGAACAGTTGGTTATAGAAGATTTATATAAATATGTTTATAAACGAATTGGTATTATAACAAGTGATAACAGTGAACATGAAATTGTACAACTAAAAGAATTTATTAATCAAAATATGGAATACGATTATAATGATTTTATCAACTCTATTATTGAATTGACAAAGCATTATTGCTTTGAAGAATCTCCACTTTGTAACGAATGTCCTATACAAAATTATTGTGAAAAGTACAGAACTGACAAGATAGAAGAACAGAAAAAGAGTAATAACCCTTTGTTAATTGATTTATTTTGTGGTTCGGGTGGAATGTCCTTAGGATTTAAACAAGTTGGATTTAATATTGCATTAGCAAATGATATTGAGAAGTGTTGTATAGATACTTATACCCATAATCATCCCGAAGTTCCTAGAGAAAATGTAGTATTAGATGATATTAAAGAATTATTAACGTATGCAAATGGTTTACTCCCAAATAAAGAAATCGATTTAATTATTGGGGGACCGCCTTGCCAAGGGTTCAGCAATGCTAATCGCCAAAGGGTAATTGATGATCCAAGGAATAAATTGTACAAGCATTTTGTCGAATTTGTTAACATAATAAAACCAAACTTTTTTGTTATGGAAAATGTTAGGGGTATGAAAAACATATCTGAACAAGTAATTGAGGATTTTGAGGAGTTAGGTTATAACGTACATTGTGAAGTATTAAATGCTGCGGATTTTGGAGTTCCTCAGAATAGAGAAAGAATAATCTTTATTGGAAATTTGATGGGGATTGATAGTAAAGGAATATTTGAGGAAATTCACCATAGAAACAAAAGAATAAATAAATATGTCTTAAGAGATGCACTATATAATTTGAGAGAACTTAAGGCACTAACAATTAAGAATTCTACAGAGGTTGATTCAGAAGAATCTGGAAGAAAAATCGATATGAATCAAAAGTATAAACAAGAAAATGATTACATTAGTATTATTAATAATGGGAAGAGTTCAAAATTTATTTATAATCACAAGGCTCGTTACAATAATGATAGGGATATTGAAATTTTTAGAAGACTTGATCAAGGAGATAAGTCTGATGACCCTAAAATTGCAGACATAATGCCTTATAAAAATAGAAATCACATTTTTAAGGATAAGTACTTTAAACTTCAGAATGATAAGTACTCCAAAACAATTACTGCTCATATGAAGTTTGACTGTAATATGTATATACACCCAACCCAAGCAAGAGGCTTAACTCCAAGAGAGGCTGCAAGGATCCAATCATATCCGGATAGTTATTTCTTTAAGGGACCTTATACAAAAACATATATGCAAGTTGGAAATTCTGTCCCTCCATTAATGGGTAGAGGAATTGGAGTAATACTAAAAGAATATATAGATTTGTATAAAAAGAACAATGAAAGTAAGGAAGAGCCTAAAATAGGAGTGTAAAAAGTGATTTGTGAATGTGGAGGTATATTTTTCGTAGAAAAAGTTCATGAAGTAGATGATAGTTTAGACAGAAAAGGTAATACATTATCAAATAGATTATGTGATGTGAAATGCATAAAATGTGGTTCTTATAGATATTATCAACCATATGATCTTGGTAAACAAATTAACTTAGTCCCAAAAAGCACCGAGAAGTAGAGATCTCGGTGCTTTTTACTGTTCTATATATAAGTTTTCAAGGGCATATTGTTTATCATATAATGTAGGGGCTGAGTATCTTAGTATCATGTCAGCATTAGCATGCCCACTTAATGCCTGAACAACACTTATATCTTCACCACTTCTAATTAAGTTTGTTATAAATGTGTGACGAAGTGCATGAACATTAAATCCATATTTCTCTAATAAGTGCTGAACAGATCTAGCACTTATTCTCTTCCCTCGATTAGAAAGAAATAATGCTATTTCACTGTCAGTCCGTTCTTCTAAATACCTTGTTATCGTCCTTCTTGCTTCGCTATTTAAGGGAATATCACGTTCCCTATTTCCCTTACCAATTATTTTTGCATTTCCTTTTCGATTACTTATTTCAATTGAAGTTATATTTAAAGAGACCAATTCATACAATCTTATTCCAGTATTAGAAAGCAACGTAACAATGGCGATATCTCTTTTGTTGCCAGTCCTATCGACTTCGCGTAGAAGACGATTAAGTTCATTCCTATTCAATGCTTTTGGTGCTTCATTTCGGAAGTCCTTTACTTTAATAATATTAATATCTTCGATTGTTTCTTCTTTTCCTGCCCATCTACTGTACTTCTTGATTGCATTCCATATTTTATTAATTGTTGCTGCACTTTTATCTCTACTGGCTAAATAGTTTAAATATTGTTGGACATCGGTTCTAGCATATTCTTGTAGATTTGTTCCAGCACCATCTAACCATTCTTCAAATTTTAGAATAGCATGTTCATAGGTTTTAACTGTGGTATTTGATTTACCTCTTAATCCATTCTCAAGAAATTGTTGTAACATGGTACACTTTTCACCCCTTAATTAGTGATAAATAATTCTACGCAATCATTTTCCTTTGTTATTTACGATAATATAGTGTCAATTCAATAAAATCTAGCCTTGTAATTGCATAGAATACAAATTCTACGCAAAAATTCTACGAAGTAGAAAACTTTTATACTAAGTTGCATTTCTTTTGTTTTGATTACTTATATTTCTTACATTTTTCACAAGGAATTCTTATGCCCTTATTAAATTCAGTTTATTTTTTTGTAAATATCCAAAAATGCAGTTTAACGGGAGTTTGTAAATAGGTTCCCACGTCAAGTGTTGTATTTTCTATATGAAGTGATGAACCAAAAGTTTCTTTAATAAAGGCGTCAATAGTATTTAATGCATTTGGGTTGTTTTTATTAAATTCAGTAATTTGTTTGTAGTGATTTTTTAAAGAGTACCATTTTGGATCGAAACCTAAAGGAAAATCTATTAAAACTAAAATTTCAAAATAAGAAATACGATCATCAATTAATGTAAATTTATCCATTCGTTCGATGTCAGCAAAAATGTAATTATTACTTTTCAAAGTAGTATTTGTTAGTTGATATATTACTTCACATTTAAATTCAATCAGGGTAGTTAATGGGAAAATAGGGTTATTTTTAGGGCGTTTTTCCGGATATTCAAATAAGGCAAGGTCAATTGCTTGAGTTGAACTTAATTCATGAATGAAACATAAATTTCTTAACTCAGGAGGAAGATTTTTTAATTTCTCTTTTTCTTGGGCTCTTAATTCTTTTAATTCTCGCTTTTTGCTATTCAAGATTTTTAAGTCAATGTTTAATTTTTTGCAAAATACTTCAAAATGAATTCTTGGGATTCCCCAAGGTTCAGAAATTTGCCACTCTCTAATCGGAAATACTCTTGTGTTTCCTTGAGAGAATTGGTCAGAAAAGTATAAAGAAAGTTTATCTCTAAATAAATATTCACTCTTACTTTGGAAAGACAATTGTGCTAATTCATTAGGTAAAGAATATGTAGGGATGGAGTTAATAGCATCTTTAATATGTTGCATAGTTAACAAAATTAATCACTCCTTTTCTTTAATGAGAATTATTAAGTAACAGTTTATAAGTGATATTCTCTTCAACTAAACTAGTAATCATTCTATCAATGTAAATTATATTATACATAACAGGAAAAAATTACTAAAGGAAACATATTCTTAATAAAGTTTGAGTGTAATTTATTAGAAAGTAGTTTCAATAGCAATAAATTGCTAGATTATATTTCACACTAAGAAAACATTTAATAATTTGTTATTAATATGTTGAAAAATACTGACGCTAAAAATTTGAGATCAATAAATAAGTAACATATAATCATTTTAATCCACTGGTAAAAACCAGAAATTTAAGGAGGTTGTTAAACAAGAGGAAAAGTTGAGAGTCAAAATGTAGCATAATAATGTAGTAGTGACTCTCCTGCAAAGGAGGGATAAAATGTTTAACGAAAAATGTAGTTTGAATAACTTAAAGGACTTCAAGGTGAAAGTAAGTTTAGATGTAAGTGGGCTAGAGGCTAAACCACAAGGTGAAAGTGAGATTATCAGAATAAATAATCGTATAGCCAAATACCCTAAGGAAATTAAAGTTTGTGAATTAGCCGAGAAAATCATCACTCCTAGTGCGAGAAGTTTTTGTCCAGCAGTATTTACCAATGGCAGTAGGAAAAATGCAAATTGGCAGAGTCAACAAATATTCGCTCTGGATATTGATGAAGGCTTAAAGGTGTCAGAAGCACTGCAAAGATGTGAAAGGTATAATATTAACCCTATTATTGTATATGCAACTTTCAGGCATACTGAAAGACATCAAAAATTTAGATTGCTCTTTCTATTAAATGAAGAATTAACAGATATTCGAGCAAGAGATTATGTGCAAAAATCATTAATGTACTTGTTTCCAGAAGCAGATAGTAATACATCAGATGCTTCCCGGTTATTATTTGGAGGAAAAGAAATACTGTTTTATGATTACAAAAATTATATAAGTGTACCAAGTATAAATGAAGCGATTACAATTAAATTAAAAAATAGTAGCAATTCTACTAGAAATACTAGAAACTATTGTGCAATGGTAGGAATAAATATTATTAATGGAGTTCCGGATATTAAAATCATTAACGATAATGAAGAGATCGAAGATAATGAAAATACCTTTGTATCAATGAAAAAAAGTCGAGCAAGACCTATTAATAATAATAGGAGTTGCTCACAAATTATTCATGATTACTCTTACATTATTAATTTTTCACATAATGTTAACTTAATTCGGGAAAGTAATGAGCAAATTGGTAAATTTAATATCGAAAGTTTTAAAACAAATCGAGCAAATAAGGTTAGAAATTTTCCATTTAAACAACTTCATAGTAAATGTAGGCTATACCGTGAAGCGTTATCTGGCGAACATTGGTTATATCATCGTGAAATGTTTGGTATAATGAATAACCTTTTACATATTCGAGGTGGAGAGGCAAAAGTTAAGCAAATACTTACTAGTCGTCCAGAATATAAAAGCAAAATCAGTGATTGGAATATCATGAGCAATCAAATCATAAAGGCACAATATGCTCCTTCTCGGTGTAGTAACTTTTGTCCTTTCGCAAATGAATGTGAACATGGTACTAACCTGATAGACCAAGGCAAATTATGTAGAGGAAGTGTAAAAAGGTTTAAAAGGCATGAATCAAAAAAATTGGAAGAAAGCGAGTTAGAATTAAAAAGGATTTTCACAAATGCTACAACGTCAGATGACTTAATCACAATAATAAAGGCACCAACTGGAATAGGAAAAACGGATTTATATATAAATGCTGCTAAGGATACTCCAATGACAATTGCTTTACCAACTCATAGGTTAAAAGAAGAAGTATCAGCACGATTGGAACAACAAAACATTTTCCACTGCAAAGTTCCAAATTTACATGACTTTGAATTGTCACCTGTTATTGAGCAACAAGTAAATCAATTATACAATGTTGGTGCATACAAGTCTGTTCAAAAAATTCTGGAGGAAAATAAACATAATGATAATAGCATCTATACTTACCTTAACGAGTTAGAACATTTTAATAATGAAAAAAGTAATGTTAAATTAACAACTCATCAGCGATGTCTATATACAAATGTAGAAAAAGAAAGGTTACTTATCATAGATGAAGATATAATCCCTAACGTGTTACCAATATCTAGTGTAAGTTTTGAAGATATTATAAAATCAATCACAAAAATACTATGCATCAGTAATGAAGAAAATCTTAATGAAATTGAGGAATTTAGAAATGCTTTGTACGAGTTACATGAAAATGTAGTCTATGACTTACCAAGAAACAATTTTAGAAGAATATTTAATAATATAGATAAAGACATAATAAGTGAACTGAATTTAAATTCAGATATTGTTGGTCTTTTCGATTGTAAGCACTTTATTAAAGTTAAAAACAACGGTAGTAATTATAATCTTGTATTTATAAAAAAAAATACCTTGCCTAAAAATAAGATAATCATACTAAGCGCAACAATCAATGAAACAATTGCCAAAATGGTATTTGGAAATAAAATAAAGTTTTATGATTTAGGTTCAGTAGAACAGCAAGGTGAAATTATTCAAATACCAATAAAAAGTTATAGTAGGTTCCAGTTAACTAATAATAACAACCTTAGTTTGGAAGCGATCAATTTGAGAGAAAAATATAATCCAAATAGTAAGGTAATTACATATAAAGGGTTCTTTAATGATCTGCAAAACTCAGATAATGTTAATTTTGGAAATACAGAAGGGATAGACACATTAAGAGGTGAAAATCTAACAATTATAGGTACTCCTCATATAAACTCACTTTGTTACCGTCTAATCTCAAGTGCTTTAGGCTTTAATTCAGACAATGACGAAATGACTTATCATAAAATAAGTAGGAACGGATTTGAGTTTTATTTTAATACATATAAAAATAATGAGACCTTGAAAGAAATTCAGTTATACTTTATTGAGTCAGGCTTATTACAAGCCATAGGGAGAGCAAGAACCTTGAGAGAAAGTGCAAAGGTGTTGGTTCTTAGCAACTATCCTATTAAGGAGGCGAAACTATTAAATCTATCTTATCAAAAATTAATTAGAATTAATAATGAGTGTCTTGAATAACAACTTAATATGGAGGTTAAGTTCATGTCAAAAGTTAAAGGTATTTAGAGATCCCGACAAAGCGGTATTAGTTGTCGGGATCTTTTAATTTAATTATCTAATTCAATATTATTGAGAATTGTAAAAATTATTATTACTTTGTTTTAACAGTTGTTTATTTTTTTTAGCCTCTTCTTTATACTGCTCTTTCTTGGATAGTGGGACTAATTTATACTGAATTATATCATTCTTAAGTATAATGAAATCTTTATTTCTTTCTAGTTCAAAAATAATAGTTTCATCATTCCCTGACATATGAAGGTATTTCTCATTATGGATTTGATAAGTATATGGATAATCGCCATGTACTACATTTTCAATATATGGAGAACCACCACTTAATAAAATTTCACCGGATTCTTTAATATTAACTTCTGATTCTATGGTCCACATTAAGGCGAAAGCACGTGCCTTCATCACTTTAACATATATTTTATTTTTCTCTTCGGTCTTCATTTCTTGTATTTGTAAATTAACAGTGTACCATTCTCCTTCTAATGTACTAAGGTCTATTTTGTTACTTGTTGTTGAGGTGTTATTATTACCTACTGTTAAGGTACTATCATTACTGGAACAAGAAATTAAAAAAGTAACTAATAAAATAGGTAAAAAAGTATTAAAAACAATATTTTTCTTCAATGCTTACACACTCCCTTTTTTACTAAATATACCATATTTATTTAAATATTGTATATTTTGTATATTCTTCTTTTTTCGTAAGTAAGATTTAAAAGAGGTTTCTTAATACAATTGACCTTGTAAAAACTGTCTTTGGTGAAAAAGCATTTAGACGCTTTATTTCAGGCGATATTGATGATGTAAATGGAAAGTGGGCAACTAGTAGGATTAATATGGCTTTATTTGATATTCAAATGTGTGGTTTTGTAAATTATGATAAACATCAAATTATTTCAAGAGCTGACGAAATAAGAGAAAACTTAATAGCATTAATGACAGGAAATGAAGAATTTATTAATTCTATTGAAATTAAAACAAGTGATAAAACTGTACTAGCTAAGAGGTTTAAAATTTGGTATAAAACCTTAGAGGATGTGGTTGGAGCGCCTGTAAGTGTAGTTAGAACATTTTCTTACAATATTAAAAAGCAGCTATTTGAAAAGGATCCAACCTGTAAATTATGTAAGCAACAAATTCAAACTATAGATGATGCTGAAGTTGATCACATTACACCTTACTCTGAGGGGGGTAAAACAGAAATTATTAATGCTCAGTTAACTCATAGGTATTGTAATAGAAAAAAGAGTAATAAAGTCTATTAATGTCGAATAGTATAAAGGACCTAATTTTAGATTTTATCTATTATGATTGAAAAATCACAAATGAAATTATTGATAATGGAAAATTGTTCGTTTTCCAGATTGGCTAACTAAAACAACAGGTAAGCTGGGTTTTAAAAAGCATTGCGCAGTGTGATATGGGTAAATTATAAGACAAAGAATAAAGAGTTGTTTGATAAAGCATAAAGTAATGTTGAGATGTATTAATAGATTTGCTTATAAAAATTGATATGGCGCTAAACTAACAAGAAACTAACATCTATGTATATAGTTGATTAGTTTCTTTTTTTCTTTTTAAATTTTTAAAATTCCAAAAAATTATTATGTACCTAAGAGGGTTAAGAAATATTAAATTAACAATAATTTCAAATCGGGAGGCGGTTCAGCTGAGTATATTTACAGAGGAGATTTATAAGAACGACATTAAAAATTATTTATTGGAACTCCTAAATAATAATAGACAACCATCTGGTACGGAATTGCTTGAAGAAATAGAGAATTTTTTTGGATGGGAGATTAGATGGGCATTATGTAATATCATTGAAGAGATTTTACAGAATGATAATATCCAAGGTATAAAGAAAAACTATTTAATTGAATTGATAGACAAAAATAGTGATTATAGTGTAGTTTCTGCTCTGGGTGACAAGTCTATAAACACCAATAGTGTTAAATCAACATTAGATTATTTACTTGAGAAAGGACAACATTATCGAAAATCTGATGAATTCATAGAAATGATAGATTTTATGGGTAAGTTTCGTCGTTATTCGCCTTACAATAACATGTTAGTGAAAATCCAAAATCCTCATTGTTCATTTTACGCAACAAAACATGATTGGGAGAATCGTTTTAAGAGAAATTTAAAAGAAGACGCAAAACCAATGTTAATATTAGCACCTATGCACCCAGTAATGCTAGTTTACGATCTTGATGCTACAGAGGGAGAAGAGTTACCAAAAGAGATTACTGATTTTGGTAAATTTCAAGGAGAATGGCGCCCCTCTTTACTACAAAACCTAATGGATAATGCAAATAAGTATTTAATAAGGATAGGATACAAGAAACATAGCAGCACAAGTGCTGGTTTCGCAGCTGTTGATAGAGAAAGTAAGTCCTTTAAGATGAGAATATCAATACATAAAGATCTTGATGAACCGAGTAGATTTGGGGTTCTATGTCATGAACTAGCTCATATTTTCCTAGGTCATCTTGGATCTGATACAGATCGCTGGTGGCCAAGTCGTCAGAACTTAAATCATCAATCTGTTGAAATAGAAGCTGAAGCAGTCGCCTATTTGGTTACTAAGCGTTTAGATTTAGAAGGTAGTAGTATTACTTATTTAGCTTCATATTTAACTGAAAAAAGTATACCGGACGGCATTTCAATAGATTATATTGGGAAAGTAGCTGGAAAAATTGAAGAAATGGCAAAGGGCAGAGTAGCGGCACCAAAAAGGAAAAAGTAACTAATTAATAATATATTAATATTTTTCATAAAAACTCTTATACATTGTTTCTTTAGAATATTAACAGATCAATTAAATTACTGATTATTCCATTTGAACATCACTACTTAGTATTCTAAATATTGTGTGCTATTAACAAGGCATTGGAAACAGTTCCAATGCCTTGTTTTTTTCCTCTTAAATAACCACGGTGAACATTATCGTAATTTCACTAAGAATGAATATTATAAATACTTCTTTATCATTATTACTATCTCCATCACTTCCCATGTTCTGTAGAAGTTATATATATGAAATATTAAATAAGTGAAAGCCATTAACTATAAGTTAATGGCTTTATTAGGAAGAAATCAACATAAATATAAACCTCTAAAACTTACATATAATTACCTAATTATTTAATATTTTACAAAAATAAGTGTTATAATGTAGAAAAATGTAAATCCAAAAACAGGAAAATACAAAAGCTTCAAATTGAGGTGATTTCTTTGAGTTATAAAAAAATAGAAGAAAATATGAATTTAGCCAAAATAGAAGCAATACTAAGGGAACGGGCTAATGGTATCACAATTATTAGTCAAATAAGTATATCGACTAATGAACTAAATATATTAATAAAAACTACAAGAGTCCCTTTAAGAACAGCTGATCAAAAACATATGATTAAAACCCTTTGGGGAAGCTATCCTTATTGTTGCTTAACTCTTACAGTTTTTATTGCTATTTTCAAATATGATGGGAATTTTTGGGATCGTTTTAGAAGCATGATAAGAATAGAAAAAACAGGTTTATGGAAAACCCTTTTTCTAGAAACAATTAATAATAAAGGTTTAGTGAATTTCGACAAATCTGGCACACAAAAATATCTAAATAATATTCTTGGTCATGCCGGGATTCCAAAGGCTAATGTTAAATCATTTATTACAGATATTATCTTTCCAGCTATTGAAAATAATTTGGATGCAGAAGAGATTTGTCAGGAATTCCGAAGAGGAACCCATACTTATATCAAACCTTATAATCTATATAAGGGTGTTATTGATTTTATCAAAATGGGAGATATTGTTTCACTAAACTTAATAGATAGGTGCCTTCAAATTTGGAAAGAACAAGAAACTCCTTTTCTTAAGAAGAGCAAGGGCTTAATACCAAAGCATCTATTAATAGAATTTGATAAATACCTTAAAGAAAATGATGAAATAACTATTACAAGTCGAATTCCAAATCCTAAACCAAGATTAACTGTTAATCCTAACAAGTTAATAGTATCTATTAACTTACCTATTTTTAAGAGCAACGATAGTATGCTGAGTGATGTTAAATGGTTGATTGTTGATAATTTGAATGGAAATACAGTAACTATTGATACCACAAAGGTTAGACTATCTAATAACATAAATGAATTTTTAATTGAAGATTACCAAAAGGAATTTGCAGTGGAACCAAATAAACAGTATACAGTTAAACTATTTTTGAATAACATATTAGTTTCGGAACAGGCTTATGACACCAGTGATCTAATGCTCTTTAACTATCAAACAAATGAATTCACTGGTATCCTATCAAAGGAGTATAAGGAATTATACATTATAGTAGCTAACAAATATTTAAGAGATGAGTTAAAACTCAACTCTCCTACTTTTATCTATAATATGAATGCCGATTGGAATCATTATTCACTCATTGAAATAGAGGCAACACATATTGAAGAAATGAAAATTGGAGACAAGACTATTCTTTTAAACAATAAGGACAGCAATCCTAGTTTAATAGGGAAGCAAATTGATCACATCACCCATGAACGATTACCAGTTTTTAATTCGTTTCCGAATATACTTATCCCAAGGGAATTCACTCCATTTTTCAATAATAAATCAAATTGGCACATTAAGATTAATGCAAAAAACAATGCAGATACGAAAATTATAGCATTGGAGAAACTCAAGAAAGTTTATACCGAGGATAGTGGAGTAAGGATTATACTAGATGAAACAGGTTTATTAAAAGATATGGATTTCGGCGAATTTGAAATAACTTTATATGGCCCATTAGGAACAGATGTCAGACTTAAATTCATAGTTGGAAAAGATATAGACTTAAAAATAACTAAGAATTCCTACCAGAGTAAGATGAATTTGAAAACGATTTCTTTTTATACCCATCGTAACTATAGTGCGGAGGTTATCTGGCCTAATCATTTAAATGTACAGAGAAAGCATGAAAGGTCTAATATTGTAAACTCCCAAATAGAATGTTCAACTGATCAATATAAGTTAATTGTTCAATTTACCAATCTTGTTACGAGGGAGTCTTTACCCTTAATTGTCTATACCAAACCTTATGATATAAAGGTTACATATGGAGACAATACTTTCTTCGAAGGTTCAATGACGGATAAGACAAAAATGGATTTAGATGAAGCCTATCTCCACATTGACCTAGAAAACCCATTTTTAAATAAATACAAGTCATACGATAACCATATTTTGCTTACAAGCTATTCAAGTGGAAAAATTCAAAGGACATTTCCTAAGCCCATAAAAATGGGGAAGAAGTCGGTAATACCTTTAAAATATTTCAATGAATCGAGTAACAAAAATAACATTTCTTTAGTTTACCGGATACCTGCATTAAATAAAGAAGATAAAAGATTGTTATTTATAGATAATGATTGGAAACTTGAATATTTTAAATATAAAGAATTAGATGAAGCTATTCAAGTAGAATGGAAAGAAAACTTTTCTCTAGAGAACATGAAGTTAAAAGTTTGGCAGCTGAATGATCTCCAAAAAGCAAGCAAAACAGTAGACTTAAAGAAAAGTCAAACAGCAACTTCCATTGAAATCAATAATCCAGGATATTATTTGCTTGAATGGGAAGAGGGAAATGAAAATCCCTTTGGTTTTCTGTTAGGTGATCAACAAACTAAACCTTCATTTAAATCAGATAAATACAGAATAGTAAAGGTTAATACAGATTATTCGTTATCAATACTTACACTTCTCAATGATAATCATGGTGAGGAATATGAGTGGGAAGAAAATGAGTTTCTTGGGTTGATGAAGTCCATTCAAAGGTTTGGTCAAGATTATATGCAACTTCTGCTAGAAGACTATGACTCCTGCTGTGACTTTGGTATACGTAATATTGGTTTACTAATCCAATTATTATCTAATTCAAAAGCTGATAAGGAACTTGTTGATATTTGCTTAAAAATATCTGGATTTCAAGAGTGGGACAAAGATTCATTACTAACATGTATTTCAGAGGAGATACAACCAGGGATAGAAGAAAAACTTGATGAAATTGATTTCGATAATTTTGGTGATGGAAAAGCAGCAGAATCTTTTGCTAGTAGTATTCCTGCTCAGTTAAATGTTCTATACCAACAAACACCATTTGAAGATTCTATTGTAAAAGGTTTTAGTCATATTCATGCACATATAGAGTTCGTTAAAAAAATAAAACAGAATGCAGGTTATTTCCATCAAGTTGAGCAACTGCTGGAAAGTGAAAAGCTGTATATTAACGGACTATATAGAAAGTTAAAAACGTCGAATAAGTTTGATTATCGAATGTTTAATATAGTTAATAAAAGAGAGTATTTCATACAAACTTTTCAAATGTTTGAATACCCGTCATTAATTGCCAAAGTGGCATTATTCAATAGACTTCTTAGTATTGCGGAATTTACCTTCACTGAAAATGATAGAAAAAGAATACGATTAATTACTAAATGGTTATTGCAAAGTGATAGAAATTGGTTCATACACGATTTAGTTTATTTATCATTCTTATACGAAAATATTCAAAAGCAGAAAAAATATAATAAGGAGAGGGGTACAAGGAGTGGGTATACATCCTTTAAGTGGAAAGAAAGATATTGAATCTTCTTACATCGACTATTTAAAAACATCATTTTTTATAAATGACCACCGATTAATGAAGGAATTTGAAAATGCAGTAGAAGAAGAAGATAGGTTTGCACAAGGTCCATATCTCGAAGTAACAGCACCATATCAAAAGTCTAAATCCATGAAAGACTTAATTAATGATGGAGTACTTTCTCCTTTATTTAAGAATTTTAACCAAGAAGCTCTTCCAATAAATAGAGAACTATATTCACATCAGGTAAAGGCTGTGGAAAAAGCCTTTCATAAAGAGAATTTTATAGTAGCAACCGGAACTGGTAGTGGAAAAACTGAGAGTTTTATGTTGCCAATTTTAAATGACTTATTAAAGGAACAAGAACAAGGTACTCTAGATCCGGGAGTTAGGGCACTTTTTGTTTATCCGATGAATGCATTGGCAAATGATCAAATGAAGCGGTTGAGAAAAATATTAGAAAATACCCCTGAAATCACTTTTGGTAGATATACTGGGGAAACAAAAAACAAAAGAAAAGAAGCAGAAGAGTTATTTAAGCAAGTTAATAGGGATGAAAAACTATTAGATAATGAACTATTATCCAGAGAGGAAATGCGAGATAATCCTCCTCATATATTAGTAACCAACTATGCTATGTTAGAATACTTACTTTTGCGTCCAGATGATACACCATTTTTTGACGGACCTTTCTCTAATAGTTGGAAGTATATCGTGTTAGATGAGGCACACACTTATAATGGTGCCAAGGGTATAGAAATAGGAATGCTTATAAGAAGATTAAAAGATAGGATTTTAAAAAATAGACCTTTTCATGGTTCCTTACAATGTATTGCTACTAGTGCGACATTAGGTTCTGGAAAAGATGCTAAAAGAAAAGTTATTCAATTTGCAGAAAACTTATTTGATGAAAAGTTTGAATATCGTAACGAGAAATCAAATGACATTATTGAGGCAGAAAGAATCACTTATAGTGATTATTATGAACCACGTTATCAACCTAATTGGTCTGTCTATGACTATCTATTAGGTTTACTTGCTAAAGAAGAGGTAACAGAACATGATATTAATGAATTGAGCAAGTTCGGAGTAGCACCTCAAAAGATTAAAGGTATTAATCGTACCCCATCTCGTTTTATATATGAATTCTTAAAACATGACAAAAATTTATTTCTTTTAAGAGAAATTTTAATAGAAAAACCTAAAAAACTTTCAGTTGTAAGTAATCAAATGTTTATACATTTTGCTAAAGAAGGTCAGGGGATTAAGCAAGAAACTTTACAAGAATATATTGTTAAATTAGTAGAGTTAGCAGTAAAAGCTAAAGGAACGGATGTAGATGAACCTTTATTACCTGCAAGATATCATGTATTTATTAGATCTATTGAAGGTGCATTTGTACAATTTTACCCAGAAATTAAGTTTTCTTTGGAAACGAAGAAATTTGATGAAGAATCAAACTTCCCATATTTTGAACTAGGAGTCTGTGAAAGTTGTGGACAACCACACCTTATAGGTGAAGAAAGAGACGGAAAACTAATTCAGCAGCAAGGATTACAGTCAGATGAAAATATCCGTTTTAATGCTTATATGATCGTAAATGGAGAATTAAGTGATGAAGTGTATGATGAAGATGAAGAGTTACTTGAAGGTACGCATGATTCTCAAGATCTCTTGTATGAGCTTTGTCCATGTTGTTCTGCATTTAATATTAAAGGAGAAAAGCAGTCAGACTGTTGTAAACATGGAGACAAAATCAAAAAACTTACTTTAAAGAAAGAAGTAATAGTGTTTGATAAACATGCTAAGTGTGGTAATTGTGGAAAAAGAGGGAATAACCCAATACGGCAGTTTATTACTGGTCAAGATGGTGCAACAAGTGTACTATCAACATCGTTATACCAACAACTTATTAAAGGCGGTAAAAGAGAAATTGTTTTAAATAACTTGCAATCATCTAATGATGATAGTGGTGAATTTGACTTCCTAACTAAAACGGAAGTTAATGAATCAAAAGAATCAATTTATGATCCGCAAAAACTCCTTATTTTTTCTGACTCTAGACAGGCAGCTGCATATTTTAGTCCATATCTAGAGAGAACTTATAGTCACATCATATGGAGAAATCTTATTTATTCTGTATTAGGTGATTATAAAGATCAAGAATTGGGTGTAGATTCTTTAACTAATATTGTCATAAGGAAAGCAGAGAAAATTAACCTATTCGATTTATCTAAGGATAAGCTTGGTAAAGAAAAAGAAGCACAGCAGTATATTATGCGTGAACTAGTAAAGGGAGAAGAACGTAACTCTTTAGAAGGAGTTGGCCTTATAGATATACGGGTAGAACTTCCTCGAAATCTACTAGACAATAAAGAACAATTGGGAAGTAAGTTTGACCTTTCTGGAGATGAAGTAATAGAACTATTTAATGTTCTGTTTGATTCATTTAGATATTACAATGCGCTTGAGCATCCATCAAGTTCTGACCCAAGGGATGAAGTCTTTTTCCCGAAAAATCGCCAAGTCAGTATAAATAAAAGTCAATCGATAGCTAAGAAAAGTATCATGTCTTGGTTACCGAGTAGTAATCGAATAAATAAGCGAATAAATTATTTGTCAAAGGTTTATGAAAAGAAAGGTTATTCAAAAGAGCAAAGCAAGCAAAAAGCTATAGACACTCTAAATGATATATGGAAATACTTTATAGATAATGAACAATTCTTACCTGGATATTTTTCGTTTTTTAAAGGAAATAGAGTTATGAATTATAGCTTTTGGCGACTATATCCAATAGACAGGGCACTCCGTTGTGATACATGTGGAAATGTAACTACTAGGCACATTTTAAATGTATGTCCAAAGCATAACTGTGGTGGGGAACTTATAGAGTTCAAGCCATCCTCTGAATTTAATCACTACCGAAAACTATATAAGAACATTATTCCGGTTTCAATGTCAGTAAAAGAGCATACTGCTCAATTAAGCCCTGAAACCGCTATGAGTTATCAAGAAGACTTTGTTAAAGGAAAAATAAATGTTTTAAGTTGTTCTACTACTTTTGAAATGGGAGTAGATGTAGGGGATTTAGAATCTGTATTTATGAGAAATGTTCCACCTGAGACAGCCAACTATATACAGCGTGCTGGACGTGCTGGTCGAAGGAAATCTTCTGTAGCATTTGTATTGACCTTTGCTCAAAGAAGATCTCATGATTTAACGTACTACGAAAGGCCAGAAGAAATGATTGCAGGTATCGTCAAGCCACCAATCTTTAAGATGGATAATAAGAAAATAGTTCAACGACACTTACACTCTGTTGCACTATCCCAATTCTTCCGAGAAAATGAAGAATATTTTGGAGAGATTGAAAACTTTTTTAGAAGTGAAGAAGGCTTAGGAACTGGTCAGTATAAATTGAAAACATTTTTAGAGAGTAAACCTAACAAGCTATTTGATTCTGTTAGCAAGATTATTCCGGAAACATTAGAAGAAGAAATGGAATTGAACACTTGGGGTTGGACCAAGGACTTAATTGTTGATAGTGTAAATGAAAGTCTACTTGAAAAAGTAATGAAACTGTACTTTGAAAACATAGAAAAGCTGAAAGAACTAGCAAATAAGAACTTCCAAGAAAGCAAAGGAGTAGATATTTTTCAAAAACTAATAAGAACTCAAATGTCAGAATCACTAATTTCCTATTTCTCAAGACATAATCTATTACCGAAGTATGGATTTCCAGTAGATGTAGTGGAAATGCAAATTATGGATAAAGAATCTGAGAGAATTCGCCTAAATAGAGATTTATCTATGGCCATATCTGAATATGCACCTGGCTCACAGATAATAGCAAATGGCTTTATTTTTGAAAGTGTTGGCTTGCGTTTTGTAAAAGGATTTGAGCTCAAACGTAAATACTATACTGAGTGTAAAAAATGTAAACACTATAGTGTTCTAAAGGAAAATGATCCATTATATGAGAAGAGTCAAATGCCGTGCAAATCTTGTGGGGAAGAAGTGACTATAAATAAAATTATTGTTCCTGACTTTGGATTCGTTGCAAAAAAGAAAGGATTTGCAGGTGAGAAAAAGCCAGTTAGAGAATTTAGATCCCGAGTATTCTTCTCTGAATATGATTTTCAACAACAAGATACTAGTAAAGAGGTAGAGAAGGAAACAGTATATTCAAACTTTACTCTAAAAGCTAAGTATTCTCCTTTTGGTAAATTAGCGGTAGTAAATTCTGGTAAGGGTAAAGGATATCACTTATGTGAAACTTGTGGGCACGTTATTCGAAAAGGAAAGCAAAAGAAAACAAACAAGCATAAGGCACCAAATGGAACGTACTGTTCAGGTAAATACCAATCAAGACCAATTCATTTGGGGCATGAATTTATGAGTGATGTACTTGAGATCCAATTAGAAAATTTACTAGTGAAACATGAGCATGAGGTGTGGCATTGGGAGTCCTTACTTTATGGTATTTTAAATGGTGCAAGTGTAGCCTTAGGTATAGACCGTAATGATATCGATGGATGTATCCATTATAAGAACCAAACAAGCCCGTCTATTATTCTATATGATAAAGTACCAGGTGGAGCAGGATATATGAAAGAGGTTTATAATCAACTTGAAGTTACATTTGAGGAAAGTCTATCAATCTTAAAAAAATGTTCCTGCGGTAAAGAAACCAGTTGTTATGGTTGTTTGAAAAATTACTCTAACCAATATGCACACGACTTTCTTTCTAGAGGAGCCGCAATTGATATTTTAAAAGGTGTTTGTGATAGCTTAAATAAACCATTGGCATCTGTTACAGAAGATGATTCATTTGTAGAGTCCATAGACAAAAATGACTCCAAGTCATTTATTTTAAAACAAAAACAATTGATCCCCAAAGAATGGGAAGGAATAATTGAGCTTATTGATGAATCATGTATTAAGTTGGTCCAAGATTTAATAAAAGAAGGTGCTCCAGTACCCGATGTGGGATATGAGATTGCTGATTACACTGGGACGATTGGTGAAGCGGAATTAGCCTGGGAAAATCAGAAGATTGCTGTACTTCTTCAAGATGGCGAAAAAGTTATAAATGTTTTAAAAACAGATGGTTGGTACGTTGTCGACCGATCACAGCTTTCAGGTAAACATAACCAGTTAATGAAACGGCTAATGAGTAAGGGAGTTATGTAAGTGACACAAGTTGCAATTCATAAAGATTTCTTGAAGGCTATTTATAACATTCCAAGGAGTCAACAAAAAAAGGTAATGGAATTTACAGAGAAATTTAGAAGAGACCCAACTCAAGCAAGTATTAACTATGAACCTATTCATGACATGAAAGATAGTAAAGTAAGGACAGTAAGAATAGGACTTGATTATCGAGCGATAATTATTCACCCGCAAAAAGGGGACGTTTATTTGCTAGTGTGGGTGGATCATCACGATGAGGCAATGAGATGGGCTAAAAATAAGGTGTTCGAAATCAATGAAAATACAGGTGCTATCCAAGTTTTAGATATAGAGTACATTAACGAAAGGAAAGTTAAAGATGTGGGAGAGAACCAGGATAATGGTTACTATTTATTTGATAAATACTCTGACAAACAACTTAAAAAGATTGGTGTCCCCGCTCTTTTGTTTCCTTCAATTCGAAATCTAAAAACAGAGCATGAAATTGATGAAATAAGTAAACATTTACCGGAGGAAGCTTACGAAGGGTTATTATCTTTAGCTGCTGGTTTTTCATTTGACCAAACTATGCAAGAGTTGGAATATGCATTTGATAGTCATCTAATTGATACTGATGACTTTGAAAAAGCTCTTGAGCATCCTGATACCAAACGTCGATTTGCAACACTTTCCTCAACAGAAGAGTTAATGGACATATTAGATGCGCCATTGGAAAAATGGCGTGTGTTTCTACATCCAAGTCAAAAGAAATTAGTGACTGGAGAGTACAAGGGATCAACACGAGTACTAGGAGGAGCGGGAACTGGGAAAACGGTAGTTGCTATGCACCGGGCAAAGTTTCTTGCTGAAAAGATGTGTAATAACTCGTCTGACAAAATACTTTTTTTAACTTTTACTAGTAACCTTGCAAAGGTAATTGATAATCACCTTGATTCCATAGTAAAAGGGGAAACGAGAAATAATATTGAGGTCACTACAGTTCATAGTTGGTCTAAAAGACTATTAAATCGGTATAGGATCTATTTTAATACTGTAAATGAAGACAATATAGAGATGGCTTGGAGAGAGGCTTACACATCTGAAGAACTAGGTTTTGATCTTTCCTTTTATAAAGAAGAATGGGAAGAAGTCGTTCAGCAACATGGTATTAATAACGTGAATGATTATTTACGTATCCCTAGAGTTGGTCGTGGAACTAGAGTTTCTAGATTACAACGTTCTCAAATATGGAAAGTATTAGAACATTATAGAAACTATCTGGATCAGCATCAAATTAAGGAATGGATAGATGTCGTAAGGGATGCTCGCAAAGTGATTGAACAAACAAATAGTATCTTCCCTTATAAAGCTATCATTGTAGATGAGGCTCAGGATCTCCATCAAGAAGACTATAAATTAATGCGAATGATAGTACCAGAAGGAGACAATGATTTATTTATAGTAGGAGATGCTCATCAAAGAATTTATAAAAATAAAGTAGTACTAAGTCATTGTGGAATAAATATAAGAGGTATACGTTCCAAAAAACTAAGAATTAATTATCGTACAACAGAAGAAATTAGAAGATGGGCAGTGTCCATATTAAATGGTGAAGAATTTGATGACTTAGATGGGGAATTAGATAATCAGAATGGATATAAATCTCTTTTATATGGTTCAGTTCCTGAAGTTAGACACTTTAATAGCAAAGAAGAAGAGCTTAATTTTATAAATGACTTTATAAACACAGCTATCTTAGAAGGTGTAGAACTTTCAAATATTTGCATAGTAACTCGTTCTAAGAAGTTATTACAACAGGTATATGAACCTATGTTAAAGAATGATAATATTCCATTTATATATTTAAACCCTAATGAAAATGCATATGGTGAGGGTATACGACTTGGTACAATTCATCGTGTAAAAGGCCTAGAATTTTCTCATCTGATTATATCATCAGTAAATGATGGAATAGTGCCACCAATAAGTATTTTAAAGCGAACAAATGATGAGATTTCTAAAAATAATACTTTGCTTAGAGAAAAATCATTATTGTATGTAGCTGCTACGCGTGCTCGGGACTATTTGTTGGTTACTTCTTATAATAAGCAAAGTGAGTTATTAGTGAATTTAAAAAAGATAATATAAATTCAACTAATTTGGTTTAGTTAAATAAGATATGGCAGATATACTTTAAAACAAGGTGTTGGAAACATGCTCCAACACCTTGTTTTTTTACATTAATAGTAAAAAGGGAACCTTATCATAGCTATTTTAGAGTAGGCTCTAATTATGTGCTTAATACTTACTTAATAATAAGATTCATATTTCTCTCCGATACTTTTCTTTATCACCTGATTAAATAGAATAAATCCACCCAACTTCAATTAATTGGAGGTATTTTACATTTTTTGTTGAATGGTTTATATAAATATAAGAAAAACAATTATTTTTTCACATTTACTATTCAAATTAATTCTAATTATTAGGGGGCCAGGGTTTGTATAAAGTAGGAGAAAGAATTGAGCATATACGCTTTGGACCTGGGGAAATAATAGAAGTTAGTGGAGACAAAACCTGTATTTCAATTATCTTTACAAAAGGTTTTGGATACAAGAAATTTAGGCTAAAAGAGGCTAATAAATATATTATTAGATTGTCAGAGTTTTGTATTTTTGATGAGGAGACTAATGATTGGTATAACCTACATGGATATAATGAAGATGGCTATGATAAATATGGATATGACCAACTAGGGTATGATAGTAATGGTTTTAACAGAGATAAATTGCATAAGGTTACTAAAACTCATTTCAATCAAGATGGTTATAATTATAGAGGCTATAAACAAGATGGTTTTAATCAAAAAGGAATACATAAAGAAACAAACACCATTTATAATTTAAATGGTTATGATGTTAATGGTGTACATGCTAGTGAAGAGTTAGTAAAAGTAATTAATCAAAAGGTTTCTCCAAAATGTGAACTTAAATTTGATGGATTTTATCATATGACTCATTTTGATAATGCAGCCTCTATATTAAAAGATGGTAAGATTTTTTCTAGAAGTAGACAGAGTATGAAAGTTGATATGAACAAAAAGTTGGATATTACTAATAGAGTAATAAGTTATACCCATGCAAATATTCAAGATCATGTAAGAATGTATTTTAGACCTAAGACACCTACTTTCTGGTATTTTGAAAATTTTTCAGAGATAGTCCTTCTTAAGTTTAGCTCAAGTCTCTTAACATTGCCAAGAGCTAAAGTTTCAATAGGAAATGCAGGTAATTCATCAAGTGTAATTTGTGATATAACTAAATCCACTCTAAATCATATTAACTTTAATAGTTTATTCTTGTCATCTGAGGTTCAAAATAAGGAAGAAATGAACTTAAGACATACGGAGTTATTAATACCAGAGGAACTGGAACTATCGCACTTGGATAGTATTATCTTTAGAAGCAATAAAGATCTATTAGCGTTTAAAAATAAATTTGGTCATCATAAAGGTGTATTATATCAGGTAAATAAAGCGAAGTTTTTTTACAAGGAGACATAAAAATGGCTTACGAATACTACGACGGCAGTGTTTTTGAATGTGCAGAAACCAATCCAGTAGATATGATTGTTAATACAGTAAACTGTAAAGGGTTTATGGGAGCAGGTTTAGCACTTGAATTTAAGTTAAGATATCCAGAAATGTTTGAAGATTACAAAGAAAAGTGTTCCGACGGACTAATAAAAGTAGGCAATTTGGACATTTATGAGAATGAAGAGATAAAAATTTTAAATTTCCCTACCAAGGATGATTGGAAGAGGCCGTCTAATATAAACTGGATAAAAATGGGTTTGTTATATTTCTATAATAATTATAAAAAATTTGGGATTCATACAATTGCATTTCCAAAATTAGGTACAAAAAATGGTGGTTTGGACTGGGAAGAAGTTAAAGATTTAATGGAGCGTTGTTTTGCCAACTTGGATGAATTAACTGTATATATTTGTCTTGATAATAGTACGCCTAAAGGTACAGAAGGTAAGATGCTGTCAATATTAAACAATTTAACAGATAAAGAACTGAATGAATTAGGGTTAAGAGCTAATGCAATTGAAAATCTTAAAAATAACTTACCTATGAAAAGATTTTTTCAACTATCTAAGATTAAGGGTTTAGGTACTAAGAGTTACAAGAAATTGCATGCTTATTGTTATAAAAAAGTAACGGACACTGATAATGGAGATGAAGCATTTAAGCAACTATCGATTTTTGAAAGTGAATGAAATAAAGTTAGCAGAAAGCTACCTTCAAATTGATTTTGGTTATAAAACTCTGTGCATTCTTGCCTCGTAAATAACCACGGCATATTGTACCACACAAATAAAGGCATACGAAGTGAAAGAGCACTTCCTTAATTAAAAATAGCATTTAAAATGGCAAAAGAATTAAGTGTTGATGTTGATGACCTATTTGAATAAAAGGAGTGTTAGTTTATGGAAATTACATACTTAGCAAAAGAAATTAAGAAAATATACGATAATGTTGAAGGTTGTAAAACTAAAACTACAGAGAAAAAAGGTGATGGTTTTACACCACGAAATCGACATGGAATAAAGTGTGGACAGGTTGATGTAGATACAAATAAAGACAAGATACGTATTGTACTTGATTTATATCCTGGTAGATATGCCTTAGAAGAAGTAAGTGACATACTTGAAATCCCTGAAAGGAAAAAGAGAGCAAGTCACACTGGGTTATTAATAAAACGAACTACAAAACCAGCACCAAGTCACGATATGTTAGAGATATCACTACATTCTGATTACATTTTTACTTTAAAGGAAAATAAATTAAATACTCTACTTCAGTTTATACAAAGGTCTGCGGAAGAGAGTGGGTTTAAAACAGAGAGTAGTAGATAAAATTAGTTCTAAAAAGGAAAGCCCATAAATAATCACGGTTTTCCTGCCACTCTTTAAAATTAGGAAGCTCATTTTTATTTGGTGTGACTAGATTCGCAATTCCTATTTCGTGTGGAAAGCCTGTAGTATGAGAAAGAAGCTGTCGCACGGTTATTTTGTCGCTTAACGCTTTATTCTTCGTTTGAAAGTATGGCAAGTAATCTACTAGTCGGCGATCTAATTCGAGTAAAAAATAATAACGGAAGATTGTTTAAAGTAAGGAAAAGTAATGGAAAAAATAGATGTAAAGGTTCTCACTTAAGCTATAGGTAAGATTATGCAGAACAGAAGATGTCACTTAAAGAGGAATATTTTTATGCACAGTACAAAAATACTATTCAAGAAAATCTATCTGAGGATTGTATAACTTTTAAAGAGAATAAAAAGCCAAACATCACTACACCAATCAATCTCCAATCAACATTTAAGACATGTAAAATGTGTAGCCATTCTCAAATTTAATTAACCCTAAATCAAACTCTGCTGAATGTTAGCGGAGTTTTTTTGCTACCCCCAATTATTACTAAGTGAAAACATTTGTACTTACTTTGATACGAAGGTATCCTAGTATTATTGTAAGAACGTTCAATGTTAATGATAGATTAAATAGAACTTCCAAGAGGGGGGAAGCGTATGAAACTAAGAGTATCAGCTGTGCAATATCATCTCCATACGATACATTCCTTTGAAGAATTTGCACAACAAGTCACACATTATATAAAAACAGCGCAAGAATTTGAGGCAGATTTTGTATTATTTCCTGAGTTCTTTACAACGCAGTTACTTTCAATAGAAAAAACACCAGGAGAGCGATTAACAATTGCTGATTTGCCCGATTTTACAAAGCAGTACAGGGACTTATTTATAAATCTAGCAACCGAAACAAACATGCACATCATCGGTGGCACTCACGTAATTCGTAAAGGTGGCAAGTTATTAAACGTTGCACATTTATTTTATCCAGATGGCAGAGTTACAGAACAGGCGAAACTGCACCTTACACCAACGGAAGTAAGCGAATGGAATATGGCACCTGGTGATGGAATAGAAGTGTTTAAAACGGATAAAGGAACTATTGCGATGATCACTTGTTATGATATCGAGTTTCCTGAGATTGTAAGAATGGCAAAAGCGAAAGGTGCTGATGTCATCTTCTGTCCATCGTGTACCGATGATCGTCACGGTTTTTACCGAGTTCGCTATACAAGCCATGCGAGAGCAGTGGAAAATCAAGTGTATGTCGTAAACGCTGGAACAGTAGGGTCACTTCCAACTGTTGATTTTATGAGAGCGAATGTTGGCCAAGGCGCTGTCATCACTCCAAACGATATTCCATTCCCACCGCGCGGTATTATGGTCGAAGGAGAATTGAACAATGACATGGTCGTAACAGCAGATCTTGATTTAGAGCTTTTATATAAAGTTCGTGAAAGTGGTTCTGTTACAACATGGCGTGATCGACGGACTGACCTTTATCCAGATTGGGAAGCAGATAAGAAAATTCCAGTTGTTTAAGGAGGAAGTAAATGTATCGAAAAGAGCTTTATGTTTTTAATGGAAATCAGCCTACTCCAGCAGTCGTGCGAAACTATGAAGAAAAAGATTTTTCCGAATTAATAAACGTACAACATGAATGTTTTCCGCCTCCCTTTCCTTCTGAATTATTGTGGAATCGAGAGCAGCTGACAAATCATGTGACATTATTTCCAGAAGGTGCATTATGCATGGAGATTAATGGAGAAATTGTCGGTTCGATGACTGGTTTATTAGTGCAATACGATCCAGAGAATTCAGACCATACGTGGGAAGAAATAACGGATAGTGGATATATTAAAAATCATAACCCAAATGGAAATGCTCTCTATGTTGTTGATATTAGTGTTCGACCAGCTTACCGAAAATTAGGAATCGGAAAAGTATTAATGCATTCTATGTATGATGTTGTTGTTAATAAGGGATTAGAGCGTTTACTTGGTGGTGGGAGAATGCCAGGCTACCATGTAAAAAAGGATGAAATGACAGCGCAACAATATCTTGAAGCAGTAGTAAAAGGAGAATTGAAGGACCCCGTTATTACCTTCTTGCTTCGCTGTGGTCGTACACCAGTTACGGTTGTAGCTGATTATTTAGAGGATGAAGAGTCTTGTAATTATGGTGCTTTAATGGAATGGAAAAATCCGTTTAAGTAAGTGTCAGGCATCATTTGCAATGAAGAAATAGTAGATTCATAGTGGGAAATTAAATAATTCAATACTTTAGTCTTGTAAGTTTGATATACTATCAATTGTAAGTATTTGTATATTGAATGGAGTTTTAATATGAATTTACTTTTAGATATAAAAACCATCTGTATTGCTCTTGTAATTGGGCATCTATTTACACTCGTCCTAATAAGTGCGTATTGGCAGCAGTATGAGAAAAAAACTACATTAAAGTTCTTCTTTTATGCAAAGTTTCTTCAAGCAATTAGTTGGTTTTTAATTATGTTGCGTGGTGAAATTCCTGATTTGTTATCTATTTCCTTAGCGAACACATTTTTATTTGTCGGAACTACCCTAGAAGGTATTTCTCTCTTAATGCTACGTAGATTATTTACTAGCACTCTAAAAAAGCTATATATATATTTAACGATTATTAACATCGTTGGTTTTCAGTTGATAATATTCTTAGATAACAGTGAAAACTTAAGGTTAGCTTTTGGATCTTTATCCCCTGCAGTTATTTTAGCGATTCCTGCTTATCAATTTATTACTAACAATAAAGCATCATTGTTAATGAAGATAATGGGATATCTCTACTTGCTTGTGATACTAACTTTAGGTTATAGAGGGATAACTGCATTAATATCGAATGATACAATTGAACTTCTTGCGCAAGGATTTAGCCAAACAACTTCTTTTTTAGCTGTTTTTCTAGTTATGATTGTTAGTAATACGGGGTTCATCTTACTGTTAAAAGAAAATGCAGACAAAGAATTGGTTAGGATGGCAAGTTATGATGATTTAACTAACGTATTAAATCGTAGGACGTTTATTACTCGAGGTCAGCAAAGCATAATGAAATGTGTTAACAATAATAATCCGATATCTTTTATCCTTTTTGATATTGACCATTTTAAGAAAATTAATGATAAAAATGGGCATAGCATAGGAGATAAGGTGTTAATTGACATAGTAGATCGGATTAATGGACATCTTTCATCAAACCATTTGTTTGGTAGGTATGGTGGAGACGAGTTTGCCATTCTACTTCCTGGAATGGGAGAGTCGGAATCTACTAATTTTGCAGAAAATATTAAACAAGACATAGAGCAAGCAAATACTGATGGAGTACAATTGTCTTATACGGTTAGTTTAGGTGTACTTACAGTAACGCCGAATAAAACTCTAAATTTAGATGAGCTATACATATCGTGCGATAAAGCACTTTATTTAGCGAAAGAGAACGGTAGAAATTGTGTTTATCGAGTTTCTTAAGTAAAGAGGCTTCGAAAGGAAAGAAGTCCAACCAGTCGATATGTTCTAGGATACGACGCATTGCGAAGCGGTTGATAAAATGAGATTTGTAAAAAATAATAGGCATTTTTTTATGAGTAAAGATCATTTAATATAAATGGTCTTCTTTTTTGTGGTTTAGAGGTGCTTGTCACTTTCCGATATATGTAAAATAAACTGGTACATTATGGTATGATTAAAAAAACTAAGAGGCAATAGAAGCTGACAACTTTTATAATCATTCACCTTATGAAACGAAAGCAATCTATTAATCTGCAAATAAAGGGAAGCTTGAGTGTCTTATAGCGAATGGATTACTATAGATACGTATTGTACTGGACATATGTAATGATATATATACCTTAGAAGAAGTATGTGACATACTGGAAATCCCAGAAAGGAATAAGGGAGCTAGTCATACGGGGTTATTAATAAAACGTTCTACAAAACCAGCACCAAGCCACGATATGTTATAGATATCACTACATTCTGATTACATTTTTACTTTAAAGGAAAATAAATTAATACTCTACTTCAGTTTATACAAAGGTCTGCGGAGAGAGTGGGTTTAAAACAGAGAGTAGTAGATAAAATTAGTTCTAAAAAGGAAAGCCCATAAATAATCACGGGCTTTCCCTCTTTGCATTCACTACAAAATCAAATCAATCCCCTTTAATGCGATTTCTTGTGGGTTTGCGTGGTCAACGTTAGTAAGGACGACGACTCCAAACTTTTGCTCTGGAATCATTGCTACCCATGCTCTAATCCCAGGGTATCCGCCACCGTGTGAAATGATATCTAGCCCTTTATATTTAATTTGCCCCCAGCCAAGCCCATAGCCAATGTCTTTCACTTCTGCATTTGGTGGGGAAGGAATTTCAACATTTGGGTATGGTTTTTGCATCTCTTTTAAGCTATACTTCTTTAACACTAAACCATCTTCATCCATATTGGCTGCCAAATAAGTCGCCATATCATTGGCTGTAGAATAAATAAATCCAGCTGGTGCAGCGATTCTGTTCATCGGAAAAGGAGTTTCTAACATCCCTTCATCATTTTTGATGTAATATCGACTACTATCCTGATCATTTTCCGCGATGTCAGGTTTTAAAGTTGTGCGCGTCATGCCTATTTTTTCAAAGACGTTCTCCTGCATATGATCATACCAAGAAAGACCGCTCACTTTTTCAAACAAATCCCCAACGATGGCATACGCATCTGTGCAGTACATCCAACTTTCACCTGGTGAATAGTCTAACGTTACATTTTTAAAGTACTTCGTAATATCTTCAAATGATTGAATACTAGCGAGTGTTTCATCACTTATGCCTAACTTTTCCTGCCACTCTTTAAAATTAGGAAGCTCATTTTTATTTGGAGTGACTAGATTCGCAATTCCTATTTCGTGTGGAAAGCCTGCAGTATGAGAAAGAAGCTGGCGTACTGTTATTTTATCGCTTAACGCTTTATCGGTCGTTTGAAAGTATGGCAAGTAATCTACTAATGGTCGGTCTAACTCGATTAAGCCTTTTTCTACTAATTGCATAATCGATACTGCGGCAAAGCTTTTGGACACACTTTGGATGCTCATAATCGTGTCAGCGGTCATTTTCTGTTTTGTTGTTAGATTTGCGTAGCCAAATCCATTGGAATAAAAAATCTCATTATGATAGACAAAGGCAACAGATGCGCCAATTAGTTTTTCTTCCTTAAGGAGCTCTTCCATGAAAGATTCAAATTGCATAATTTTTTTATCGGATTGTTTGATCATTTTCCTCTCCCCTTTCAGTCCAATATTTTTTCTACTAATTGATTGACGATGTCTTCAGGTAAAAAAGGTGCAAGTGATGACAGTGCTGCTGGTGTTAGTTTGTCATCCTCTACATGATGTAATAGGGAGACTAATTTATCTTGTTGTAAAAACGGTGCTATGCTTGCTAATTTTTCAAGTGTTACTGTTTCTAAGCTACTTCTATCAATTAGAAAATCTAAAACATCTTGTGACAAAAACGGTGCCAATGAGCCGATATGCGTCCACGAAATATGTGTAAGATCAATTTGTTTCATTAAATCGTTTAACTGGTGGTGGAGAAATGGAGCAGAACTGATGAGGTCATCTAGTGTTGGTGGTGTTTCTGTCTGTTCGATTAAGTTCGCTAACATATTTTCATCAATAAAAGGGGCTAAGGAATTGATATCCTGCCAAATTACTATTCTATTTTCTAGTTTTTCAAAGATGGCTTGTATCGTGTGCTGAGCTAAGAAAGGGGCAAGTTCAACTAAGTGTTGCATTGTAAAAGAGTTAACATCGACTTCCTCTGTCACTTTTTCAAGCATGCTAGTTTTCATAATTGGAGCGAGTGACACTAATTGACTTACATTACTTTTTCCCTCATTTAAAACTTTAGCTGCTTCTCTAGGTTCGTCTGCAGCGATTTTTTCAACAACCGCTCCAATATTCTGCTTCGCAATATCATCTCTTCCGCCACTTAATAGTTTATCTATCGAAACATGGAATAGTTTGCTAAGCTCAACAAGTGTAGCTATGTCTGGCAGCGAGTCACCGCGTTCCCATTTTGAAACAGCTTGGTGGCTGACATGTACGTGATCTGCTAATTCAACTTGCGTCATGTCGCGTGCTTTTCTTAACCTACATATATAAGGTCCAATTAATTTCGTCTGTAGCATTCTAACATCTCCTTCGATTTATTCGAGAACGTCCTCATAAAGTAATCTTAGCACTAAATTTTACCAACGCCTATCAACTGCTAGTTGAATGATAATTTTGATAAACCGTGACGTGTCTTTTTCTTTTAGAGAAAAGGAATGAATAAAAATGTATAGAATAGAATATTGGAGTAATTTATATTATTTAAAAGAATACCCACAATAATCAAATCTAAATGAAAATAATTACTAAAAATAACTTAATTTCGAAAAATATTGTTTTTTCGTAAAGGTTATTCATGACGAAGACGTATTATTTTTGCATCAGTGTTTTAACATTGGTGCTTTTTTATGAGGAGGGAAAGAGATGCAAAATTTGCAAAAATGGCTGTTAAAAATTTTTCGTGTCAGCAAAGTAATTAGTCTATCAATCTGGAAATTCACCAAAATGCATATTATTCCATTAGTTATTTTATTATCTAAGCTTATTTGGAAAGGTGTACTGCAATTATATAAATTACTTTCAAAAAAAATTATCCCATTCATTTATGCATTTTATAAGGGCTTGTCACCGCAAAATAGAAAGCGGCTAAATATTTCATTTGCCGTCGTACTAATACTTTGCCTAACAATTGCTTTTGTTTTGCCGAATTTTAATCAACATATTGGAGTTAGTAAGAGCCAAAAAGAGCTTGATAAGCTTGTTGATGTTATTGTTACAGGAAGTTGGGAGGAGCAACAGGATACAGTAAAAGAAATTTTATCTTCTGTAGGTATTACATATGCAGAAGACGATGTTCCTCAAAATAATAATGCATTATTTGTCATTCCTCCTGAATTAACACTTCTCACTTATGATGCGAGTCTCAATACTTATGGTGGCAGGTTAACGTTGGAAGATTTAGCTTATCTTTTAAGAGATGCTGGATTTCCGTTTAAGGAAGGAGAAGACCCAGCGCTAATTATGAGAAATGGAGTAAGTGCATGGGTCAAAAAAGCCCAAGACGATCCAAAACAAGATGGAAGTATGGCCCCGTTATTTTTACAAGCAATGGCGAAAGCACAATCGCCTTCTATTAGCTTAGAAAAAGATGATTGGCAACCTCAAGATTATCGTATGACTTATTTAGAAATTCACGTATTTTTAGGCTCTATCCTTCAAGCAGTACGAGAGGAAGAAACGAAAACTAGTATGATAGATTGGCTGATGCCTAAAGCTAATGCAGCAGATGCAGCTGGAACTTGCTCCATTGCAAAAGATTGGTTTGGAGATATTACGAAACAAGAAGCAGCAGAAATTTCCACATTTAAAATTGATTTAGTAAACTTTCTTATTTCTGAGCTAATTGGAAAAGGATTTGATAGTATTTCAAAAGAAATTGGCAAGGTTTTAACTTCGGTGGGGATTGGTCTGAAAGTATTAAAACTAGCAATGTTGTATTGGGCAATTGAAGTAAAAGTAGAAGCTGACCATGCAGAAATTCATAAGCAAGGTATAAATGAGAAAACAAAAGAAGTTGCTTACAAAGCAATTGTAGGTGTAAATGAAGAAAAATATCAACAGTATTTGAAACAGTGGAATTCGAGCCCAGTAGCTAAGGAAATTAGAGATTGTTTTTCATTTATTGGACTCCCGATGCCGACAGATACAGGCGATATTGCTGCTGATGTAGAAAACTGGAGTGTCGAATGGGATATTGTTCATGGCGGGGGTATCCATGCCTATGTAGGAAAAAATAATGTGTTTGACTTACCAGGACAATTTCAGATGAGTGTGAAACGTGTTAGTAAGAATAAAGCAGAAGCTAATTTTCTAGTGGATATTATTGAAGAAAATAATGATCATGAAGGAAAAGAAAAAAGAAATATAGTAACTGTAAGAGCATTAGTAGAAACTAGTGCGCCTCCTGCACTTGGCACTTTTTTAAATGGAATAAAGTTAGGTTATGGTACTCATGGTTCAGACAATCCAGTATTCGATCTTTTATCATTGACTAGTGCGATTGCTGATGTAGTAGCAGGATGGTTCCAGGAGATGGTTGAGCCAGAAGCCTATGGTTTCACACATGTGGTTTATCATGAAGTAAACCCAGATCAGTATGCATACGAAGGTGTTGTCAGAGTAATGGAGACCGTTTATGACGAATACGATGATACTATTGAAACTGTATATTTAGTAGCGAAGGGTAACATTCGAGCTGAATATAGTGTTGGTACACAACATGGTCATTTTTGGAACGTTTCAGGTTTTGCCAGTAGTGAAGCAAAATATTCATTTCAATATGGTGAAGAATATGAAAATGGTTGTGTTGGTGGAACGGTTCTAATAAATTCTCAGTCAAGTCATTCCGGAGATGCAAGTGCACAAATGAATATGAGAGGTAAATTGACTATTAGAGGATCGAAGGAGGAAGGCTATACGTCAGAGCTTAATTTGAGCGGAGATAATAGTCAAATAATTATTAGTAGAGGTACTAGTACTGAGGTTAGAATTGCCCAAGGATGCGATTATGTTAGGTCCTCTAATTGGAGTGACGATGTTGAATATGACACTATGTATAGTGCCTATTTTCCGAATCTATATAGCTTACAAATGCCAGCGGATGGCGTATTTCCAAAACAAATTAAAGGAAGCCATCAAGTTGTAGATGGAAACAAAGTTACAATTTGGAGCTGGGTTCTTGCAAGGGTAGATAAAAAGTAAAAACTTTGTAGGTGCCTGTCACTTCTCGGTTTTTGTCGATTAATGACAAACTTCGGAGGTGACAGGCACCTATTTTAGGCACCTATTTTAGAAAAAAATGGTATATTGTGGTATAATAAAAATAAAACCGATTAAAAATGGATATGCATAGAATTGGTGAAAACGGGGTAAAAAATGAGTGCTAATCGAGAAATTACAGAAGAAAAAGACGAAAAAATTACACAGCTAGAAAGACAATTAATAGAATTAAAAGAAGCGCAACAGCAAATTGCTGCAACTATTGCAGTAGAACAAAGCGCAAGATCGTTTTCTCCACTAAAAGGAATATTTAATCTCTTCTTAAAAGTCCGTAAAATAAAACTTATTTTGGTCATGCTTGTTTTTTTAGTCATCACTTCAGTAGGATATTGGATAATTGCCGGCAATACCTTCAAACAAGAGTCTGTCAGGTTCGTTGAACATGTGCAAGAGCTATCGACATTGGCAACAGCTCAAGCTTATACGAAAGCGGTTATACATGAAGAAGATTATAAGAATTTATGGAGCATAAATCTCCCTGGAACAAAGCGGGAACTGCTATTGATTGTACCTGCGACTGTTCTTGCTGGAGTTGATTTGCAAGGTATTACTTCAGAGGACATGGTTATAAATGAAGAAACAAAAGAAATAGATATTACCCTTCCTCATGCAGTACTAATTCAGGAACCATCGTTACAAATGGATAAAGTACAAACCTATGTTAATGGTGGGATTTTCCGTGGTGATATTAAATGGGATGAGGGGTTTGACTTGGCAGCTAAGGCACAAGAGCAAAGTCGTCAAGATGCTATCTCTGGTGGTTTACTAGATAATGCAGAAAAAAATGCAGAAAAAGCGTTAAAGGAATTTTTTAAGAACATTGGATATAAGGTAAATATCACGTTTAACTAGTGGGACAGCCTGTCGATTCAACTTGGACAGGCCCGTACTGTAATTTTCTGGGGAAGATGATAGTTTTGGTTTGTGTAACTATTCTACTAATCATTGGAGTGATATCATGTTAAATAATCTAGTAAAGAATAAACTTTTAAAGAAGAAACCAGAACATGACGAGTTATCCGTATCTAATATTGAAATTGAAGAAGAACTAGTTACTGAGTTAAAAGATGAAGCAGAAAAACTAAATGCTGAAGATATAAACCAACATGAAGAACATTTTTCAGAGGAAAAGTTTTGGACGAAGGTTCAAAAATTCTCTAAAAGAGCTGGCACTTCTGTGGTGTACGCAGTTCTATTACTTTATTACACGCTTCAAAAGCCAGATGTACCATTAAAAGTTAAAGCGACCATTGCTGGGGCTTTAGGTTATTTTATTTTACCTCTAGACCTTATTCCTGACTTTGCAGTA
Source organism: Lottiidibacillus patelloidae (assembly GCF_002262935.1). Classification (NCBI taxonomy): domain Bacteria; kingdom Bacillati; phylum Bacillota; class Bacilli; order Caryophanales; family Bacillaceae; genus Lottiidibacillus; species Lottiidibacillus patelloidae. Next base: position 97,781 of record NZ_NPIA01000004.1, read on the forward strand.
GGTGTAGGATATGCTGACGACTTAAGTGTTGTAATATTCGCTTTAGTTCAAGTGGTATTATATATGGATGATGAAATAAAAATGCAAGCCAAAAATAAACTGAAAGACCTATTTGGTGAGAATGTAGATACAACTGAGATTGATAGTAAACTAGGTTAATAATATTTTATAAGTCTGTTTCCAAGGATTTAGGGAACAGACTTTATTTATTATCGGGAAGTGTCAGGCACGAATCATTTGTGAACGAAAGAAATATAAAGGTCTTTATAAATAAAATGTCGAATGTTATTAGTAACAAACTAATTAGGGATGTTATTATATGATAACTGAGAAGAGTAATTTGGATTATAAGCAATTTGTTCCAAGGGAAAGTGGATTTGTTTTTAAATTTATTAAAAAGGGCGAGCAGTATATTCATACATTTATAGAAGGTAAGTTAATCGAGAAAGTGGGATTAACCCCTAGTATGGTAGTGGGGAAAACTCTGTATGAGTTTTTACCTATAGAACAGGCATCAAAAAAGAAGCATTTCTATGAAAGAGCGTGGAGTGGAGAAAGCGTTAATTATGAGGGATACTTTGATGGACATTATTATATAGCATCATTAAATCCAGTTACAAAAAATTCTAAAGTCGTTGAGGTTATTGGAATAGCCTTAGATATAACTAAGGAAAAAGAAAGGGAAATTCATTTACAAAATATAGAGAGACTTGCAGTAGTCGGTGAGTTGGCTGCTGGAATTGCTCATGAAATTAGAAATCCACTTACATCAATCAAAGGCTTTACAAAAATAGTAAAAGAAAGCGTCGATAGTGAGAATCTAAAATCTTACTTAGATATTACGCTCAGAGAAATAGATCGAATTAATACGATCGTTAGTGAATTTATGTTCATTTCTAAGCCTCAAGAATTTATGAATCTACAATTGACCAACCTTAATAGAGTATTATCAAATTGTATTGCCTTTATGGAGCCACAAGCTAATTTAAAAAGTATAAGAATTACATCATACTTCCATTCTGAAATTCAAACAAAGTGTGATGAGAATCAATTGAAGCAAGTTTTAATAAATATTTTGCAAAATGCTATTGAAGCAACACATGATAGTGACCAAGATATTGAAGTGATATTAAAAGAAACAGAGAATAATAAAGTTTTAATACAAATTTCAGATAGTGGTGTTGGAATAACAGAAGAAAGAACGAAAAAGTTATTTCAACCCTTCTACTCAACTAAAGAAAAAGGAACAGGGCTGGGGTTAATAATTTGTAAGCGTATTATTGAGCTTCACCAAGGAACAATTGAAATTAAAAGCAAATCGAATGAAGGTACAGTAGTAAAGATACTTTTACCTATTGATATACCTTGTCAGGTAGATTTATAAAAGAAGTACTCTACGACCAATTAAGGACTTATCTCATGGTGAAGGTGTAGGTATAATTGTGAATCCATTTGGGCGTGTGTGGATGGTAGCTACACCAATATTTAATAAAACAGAACTTTAATAAAGGAGTTTAATAAAATGGATGAAAAGAAAGATACAGAAATAAAACGCTCTTCAAAAGCAGAAAGTATTCTTTCTCAGATCAATAGTAAAACGAAGCTAGGCGACTTACGAAAAGTCGCGAAGGACATTAAAAAAGATCACGAACTAGCTATGGAACTTTGGTCTAGCGAAGAGTTTTTGCCCAGATTATTAGCAATCTTAATTATGGACAAAAAACTTCTTTCACAAGATGTGATAAATAAGCTTGATAAGGATATGCAGACTCACACTTATGAAGAGCGAAATAACTTAATGGATTGGTTAATGGCTAACCAGCTCACCAAAGACAAGAAGACGATTGCATTGATGGAGTCATGGGAAGATAGCCCTTCTACTCTTCAAAGGCGAACTTTCTGGTATTATCAAGCGCGATTGAGATGGACTGGACAAACACCGCCTGATAACACCGCATACTTGCTATCTGCATTAGAAGCTAATATTACGCAGGAAGAACCGGAAGTTCAATGGGCTATGAATTTCACCGCAGGGTGGATAGGCGTTTATGATGAAAAGAATCGTGCACGTTGTATTAAACTTGGGGAGAAAACGGGTCTTTACAAAGATCAAATAGTAGCAAAAGGATGTACTCCAAGCTATTTGCCAGAGTTCATTACAATTGAAGTTAACAAACGATATAATAATTAATTACCTTTGAAGTATTTATTAAAGTTTAATGCAAAGAATAAAAGGACAAAGCATCAATATGAAAAACATTTTATAAAAATAGCAAAAGAAATTGAGGCAGAGTGTGTTTTATTTCTTTAGTTTTTACATGGTTAGGAAGAGTCTTGCACTAATAATGAGCAAGGCTCTATTTTTAATTTGCGTCATTATATAATGCCTTGATCCACTCACAATTAGTTTGATAAAACTTACTTAAACATGGTATAAGTGTAAAAGAAGCGGAACATAGGGCTTTATATTTCTGGACTGAAATACTAAATTTATATCTATAAGTGAGAGGATTGAACCTATATATGAAAGAAAATTTTTGGCGTGATTTACCAAAACCGTTTTTTGTACTTGCACCAATGGAAGATGTGACAGATGTTGTGTTTCGACACGTAGTAAGTGCCGCCGGTCGTCCGGATGTATTTTTCACAGAGTTTACAAACTCGGATAGCTATTGTCATCCAGATGGCATAAAAAGTGTCCGTGGCCGTTTAACTTTTACAGAAGATGAACAACCAATGGTCGCACATATTTGGGGAGATAGCCCCGAAAACTTCCGTCAAATGAGTATCGGTATGGCAGAGTTAGGATTTAAAGGCATCGATATTAATATGGGCTGTCCTGTACCGAATGTAGCAACGAGAGGCAAAGGAAGTGGCCTGATTCTGCGCCCGGATGTTGCCGCAGAACTTATTCAAGCAGCAAAAGCAGGTGGACTGCCTGTTAGTGTGAAAACGCGACTTGGCTTTTATGAGGTTGAGGAGTGGGAAGAGTGGTTAACGCATATTTTAAAACAGGATATTGCGAACCTTTCAATCCATCTTCGTACAAGAAAGGAAATGAGCGAAGTACCTGCACATTGGGAGCTTATTCCTGAGATCAAAAAACTTCGTGATCGTGTGGCACCAGATACACTTTTAACGATTAATGGGGATATTCCTGACCGTCAAGTCGGGCTGCAACTGGCGAAACAATATGATGTTGATGGCGTTATGATCGGGCGCGGTATTTTTAAAAATCCTTTTGCTTTTGAAAAAGAGCCAAAAGAACATAGCAGTGAAGAATATCTTAATCTTTTACGATTACAACTTGATCTACAAGACAAATATGCTGAAGAGGTTCCACGTGCAATTACAGGGCTTCATCGCTTTTTCAAAATTTATGTCAAAGGATTCCGTGGTGCAGCTGAATTAAGAAATCAGTTGATGAGCACGAAATCAACTGATGAAGTGCGTGCGTTGATTAATAAGTTTGAGTCAGAGAACCTTGATGAAGAATAAGTAGCAGTAATTTTCAACTCAGTGTGAAAGAGCCCTTCCCTTTAGTCTCAGTTCTATAGCTGACATCATTTGCATAATGCTTATTGAATGCTAGCGAACAGAATGAAAGGGGAAAAACAAATGACCTTGGACATTGATGAACTTGGTAAATTTGCTGCGGACATTGTAAAGGAAGCAGGAGCCTTACTGAAGGAATTAAGAACAGAACCTATAAAGCTAGAGGAGAAGGGCGACCATGCTAACTTAGTTACATTTGTTGATCAAGAAGTAGAAAAGTTTTTAGTAGATAATATATTAGAAAAGTATCCTGATCATGGGGTTGTTGGTGAAGAAGGGGTATTTGAAAATGTCCTAACAAACTTTGAAACAGAGTGGGTTATTGATCCAATTGATGGCACGACTAACTTTATCCATAACTTCCCTTTTTACGGCATATCTGTAGGTATTGTTCATAAAGGAGAAGGACTAATAGGTGTTGTTTATAACCCTGTAACAGACGAACTTTTTTATGGACAAAAAGGAAACGGTGCTTATGTAAATGGTGATAGATTAACGATATCCCCAGAAATTCAATTAAGTGAAGCACTAGTAGCTACTTCGATGTTTTGGGAAAATATATGGACGAAAGACGCATTACATCATAGTATTATCCAACTATATAAGGAAACAAGAGGAGTTAGAATGGTTGGGGGAGCTGCTATTACTTTATGTGAAATAGCTAAAGGGACACTAAATGCCTATATTGTGCCAATGTTGAGTACATGGGATTATGCAGGTGGTGTAATCATTTTAAAAGAAGCGGGAGGAAGTATCTCTCAACTAAGTGGTTCCCCCGTTTCATTTGAACTTGGTGGAAGCATATTAGCGGCACATCCGAGCATTCATCAGGAACTTTTAAATATGTATGTAGATTGGATAGATTAAGTGCCAGGCACCAATACAAGAAGGAGACCTAAAAGGTTTCCTTTTTTTATATTGAAGCATTTACTTTGACGCAACTCTTTTATTTTTGTTACACTCCTTATGTACCTACCAGTTGGTACAGTTAAATATTAAAGAGAAAGAATAACTTTGGGTGGATAACTGAAACCTAAAAGAGTCAAATATAATAGGTACAATGTTACATTACATGGGGATTAAAGCCAGGGAGTGTACATAAATATGAGGAGGAAAAAACAAATGAAAGCAATTGTTATTGAAGCGTATGGAGATAAGAATACACTTGTAGAGAAAGAGATTGATACACCGAAAATCTCAGAAGACCAGGTTTTAGTGGAAATACATGCAACTTCTATTAACCCGATAGATTGGAAAGTTCGTGAAGGTTATTTGAAAGAAATGATTCCTTTTGAATTCCCAATTATCTTAGGATGGGATGCAGCAGGTGTTGTTGTCGAAGCAGGAAGTAATGTAACAGATTTCAAAGTAGGAGACAGAGTATTTACTCGCCCAGCAACGACAAATCGTGGTACGTATGCTGAATACGTAGCTGTAGAATCTAACTTGCTTGCAAAAATGCCTGAGGAAATGAACTTTGAAGAAGCAGCATCTATTCCTTTAGCTGGATTAACTGCATGGCAATGTCTTGTTGATTTTGGAAAAATTCAAGAAGGTGACAAAGTGTTAATTCATGCGGGAGCAGGTGGCGTTGGAATCTTCGCTATCCAAATCGCTAAAAGCTTTGGTGCTTATGTTGCGACAACGGCTAGTGAAAGTAATATTGAGTTCTTAAAATCTCTTGGTGCTGATGAAGTCATCAATTATAAAGAAGAAGATTTCAGTGAAGTGTTAAATGAGTTTGACCTTGTGTTAGATTCTATGGGTGGAGAAATTCAATCTAAAAGCTATAAAGTGTTAAAAGAAAACGGTAAACTTGTTTCTATCGTTCAACCACCATCTGAAGAAGAAGCGGCAAGCTTTAACGCGCAAGCTGGATTCGTATGGTTAGAGCCAAATGGAGAACAGCTCCAAAAATTAGCTGACCTTTATGTAGAAGGTAAAGTGAAGCCAGTGATCGGAAAAACATTTGAATTAAGTGAACAAGGACTAAAGGATGCACATGATCTAAGTGAAACACATCATGCTCGTGGAAAAATTGTTATCCGCGTAAAATAATTTGAATCTGAAGATCAAACCAAAAAAATTGGTTTGATCTTTTTTACTTGAAGTGGATGCACTACACCTACCTATCTTCCAAAGATAATACTCCAATTAATCCAATAATAGAGAAGACAACAGGCGTGATAAAGCCATAGAAATATCCTTCGACTAGATTACCTGAAACAGCTTGAAAATGATCCAACACAATTCCAAAAATACTCGGCAGAAGTACAGCACTTAAAAAGCCACCAGTATTTGCAAAACCAGTTACGATACCCACATCTTTAATAGGAAATGTTTGCCGCACAGCAGCAAACGTTAACGCATTTGCCCCATAAGCAAGGCCAATAATAAAGAAAAGGGTAATTAGCAAAGCTAGTGGAGGATGACCGTGAAAGATCAAAAATATCGACCAAGTGAGTAATAAAGTGAGGTGGACAACTATATAAGGTTGCTTTATTTTATTTAATACACTAGAAATATGGCCAGCTAACGGAGCACCAATTAAAGCGCCGATTAAACCTAACATGATTAGCTGACTTGCCTCTGTCCGTGTCATATCATAAAGTTCCATCCCATAAGGAACTCCCCATGAACTAATAAAACCAATATATGTTCCAACGATTCCGAAGTGACATAAAAATAAAGACCACGCTTGTCGGCTAGAAAAAATTCTTCGTAGTAAAGCTAGCGTTTTTTCCCGTTGCTCTTCTCGTTTTATTTCAATAAATAAGGATTCTTTAGGCTTTTTCAAAAGAACGAAATAAAGAAGAAGTCCGCATGCACAAAGTAAAAATCCTGCGGAGAAAAATGCAGCTCGCCATCCGAGAAGGTCAATCCATAATGCGAAAGGAACAGTCGCAACTAAAAAGCCTAAGCTACCTGTCATTGCAGTAATACCGATTAAGCGCGTGAATTCTCTCCTCTTAAACCAGAGGCCTAATATTAAGACCATATTCACCCATATCGTCGCATCGCCTAACCCGATTAAAATTCTTGCGGAAAATAAGATGAATGAATGTGTGCCTATACTATAAATAATCGTTCCAATGCCTGTCAGCGTTGCACCGATAATGAGAAAAAAGTTAGGTCCAAAACGATCTGCTAAAAGCCCCATTGGAATTTGCAAAATAGTGTATACAAAAAATTGAATACTTACTAGTAAGCCAATCGTAGTCGCCGTAACATTGAAATCTACCATGATTTGGTCAGTAATTAAGCCAGGTGCAGTACGTTGGCTCGACATTAATAAATACGTAAATAATACAGAAACGAAGACAATCCAGCGGAAGTGGCTATTTTTCTTATCCATGAATCCACCCCTATTAGCAATTTTGTTATATATATGAAATGATGTAGAAGTAGGCAACACATAATCACCATGAACTTTTTTCTCGGACTTATAAGAAGACTTTAGAAATGCTTTTGTGGGTTTTAGATTTTGGGAAGTGACAAGATTAGAAAATTGACATATATAGATCAAAACTTTATTATTGAAACTAATTAAATATATCTTTTTCTCCTAAAGGGGAGTAGCTTTTACAATGAAGTCGTCATTTCGGAGATAAAAACTCCCGGCTTTATTGGCAACTGAAGTTGTTAGCAAGACCTTTACCATATGGTAAGGGTCTTTTCTGTTTTTTTTAGCCTTTGCCATCGTCGGTAAAGGCTTTCCTTTATGGTTAAGAATAAACATGGAGGTGAGAATATAGAAAGTGTGCTTTATATAAAAAGATTTTTGCAATAGGTATGAATTTTAACATAACAATTATAAAAATTATTTAGTTGAGAACAATACTAAAATAATGATCATGAATGTATTATTACAATTTATGTTAAAAAGGAGCTTAATCAATGGAATTATCGATTTTATTAGAATACGGATGGGTATTGTTATTATTAATTGCAATTGAGGGATTACTAGCTGCTGATAACGCACTAGTACTGGCAATAATGGTTAAACATCTACCTGAAGAGGAAAGGAAAAGAGCATTATTTTATGGACTTGCGGGTGCATTTGTATTCCGTTTCGGTTCACTATTTGCTATTTCTTTCCTTGTTGATGTATGGCAGGTACAGGCAATTGGAGCACTTTATTTGTTATTTATTGCAGGGAACCATATCTTCAGAAAGCTTGTTTTAAATAAAAGAAAAGATCCCGATAAAGATCAAAAGCAAGAGAAAAAAGCTGGTTTTTGGGGAACTGTTTTCAAAGTGGAACTAGCAGATATTGCTTTTGCTGTTGACTCTATTTTAGCAGCAGTTGCACTTGCAGTAACGCTTCCAAACACTAATCTACCAAAAATTGGTGGTCTTGATGGAGGGAAATTTTTAGTTATTTTTGCAGGTGGATTAATTGGGCTTATCATTATGCGTTTTGCAGCGAACTACTTTGTGAAATTACTACATTCTAGACCTGGCTTGGAGATTGCTGCCTTCCTTATCGTCGGTTGGGTAGGTGTGAAACTTTCCGTATATACGTTATCACACCCTGAATTAGCGATATTACCCGAAGGATTTGCAAAATCCCCTGCTTGGAAAATAACGTTTTATGTTGTACTTTTACTTATTGCAGCTGGTGGTTGGTTCTTATCAAAGCCAAAAGAAGAGGAAAAAGAGGCGTCAAACTTGTAGAGAAGTTGATTGGAAGGGTGGTCCTTTAGAAACACTTCGTAAAAAAGTGAGAATTGTAATGGGGGAGCTCAATTACTCTCTAGGTGTTGCAAGTGAAGGAAGCTTTGGACCGTAATGAAGGAGACCTAATGGGGTTTCCTTTTTTATTCCTGCACAACTTTTAAAGTACCTAGTACTACCCAGTTAATGAAGGAATTTTTTCAGTAATAGTCGAAGTATGTGTTAGAAAAGAAATAGTAGTGCACTATTACCTTTGGTGTGGACATGCCATGACCTTAAAGGTGAGACGGACAAAATTAGGAGGAAAGTAGTATGCAAGGTTTAAGTTGTAGCACCAGTAGAATCGTAGGGTGTCGTTTTTCCATCTATCCTATGACAGACAATTTTGTTGAGGTGATTTTAAACGCATTAAGAGAGGTCGATACAAGTAAGGTTTGGATGGAAACGGATGACGTAACAACATGTATTAGAGGACGAAGTGAACACGTATTTGATGTGGCAAAAGCTATTTTCATCCATGCGGCAAAAACGAGTGTACACGTTGTTTTTAATGGAACATTTTCTGTTGGATGCCCTGGAGATAGTGAGGGGAATAGTTATATGTCAATGAATGATGAACGCCTAAATGAGGAAGCATCAATTAAAGAAAAAGTAGAGGTGGCTACTCAAATTGCTCTCTATCCTTTAAACAATCCAGACTATTTGCAGATTATTGCAGAACAGGTAGAGGTGGCAAAGGAACATGGAACTTTCACCAAGGGTGTTCATTATGCGTCTCGCCTTGATGGAGATGCCAATGATGTATTTAAAACCTTGGAGCAATCTTTTGTTAATGTGTATAAAACACATGAACATAGTCATGTGGCGATGACTGCAACGATTTCAGCAAATAGCCCGTCAAAGAAGGAAGCAATATAATGACTATCAATTTTGAGGATTTTGTAATAAAAACAGTAAATAATATTAGTAATTTTGATAATGAAAATATGGATTGTATAAAGCAAGTCGTAAAAGAAGCAATTGCTTGTTATAAACTGAAATCGTATGAGGAAATTGAAGAGACAAAGTCAGGGGCTGTTAAAATTTTACATATCCATTCAATGGCAGAGGAAAACTTATTATCTAAAGTTGTACAATCAGCAATAAAAGGCGACAACACTTATAATGTTGAGGCTGTATATGAAGGTCGAGTTGTTAGGGAATATTAGGTCCAAACTCCCGTATCCACAATCCACTCCCTGTAGCCTGAGGTGCACATAAGCTAGGCTACTTGTTCTTCCCTAGGAAATTTTAGTTTGAAAAATTAAAATTTTCAATTAAATTTGTGAAATATTGCTATAATGGTTTGTAGTAGTGTGAAAAGCTACATGTAAAATGAAAGTAAAGGGGAGTGGCATATGTCTGATATAAATGAAAATCAGTTAATGATGAACGAAGAAAAGAAGCCAAAGATTAAGGTTGAAAGAAAAGTAGGAGAACCGACTGCTGCATTTAAAGGGGCAAGTTGGGCAGCTTTAGTTGTAGGTGTTTCTGCTTATTTGATTGGCTTGTTCAATGCAACAATGGAACTAAATGAGAAGGGTTATTACTTTGCTGTATTGGTATTCGGACTGTATGCAGCTGTATCTCTTCAAAAAGCAGTAAGGGACAAGGAAGAGGATATCCCGGTTTCGGGAATCTATTATGGACTTAGTTGGTTTGCTGTTACAGTAGCCATTTCCTTGATGGCCATTGGACTTTACAATGCAGGAAGTATTATCTTAAGCGAAAAAGGATTTTATGCTATGTCATTTGTTCTTAGTCTATTTGCTTCAATTACCATTCAAAAAAATATTAGAGATACGCAGTTGGCTAAAGAAAGAGATTAATAGGAAAATTGTTAATCACATAAAGAATAATGAACCTGAAGATCAAACCAAATTATTGGTTTGATCTTTTTTTCTTCGAGTGACAGGTATGTAGTTATAACTACTTTTATAATCCTCCCACAAATGCTTGGGCAATTACATAAACTAGAAAAACAATGGCAAAAAATATTCCACCTGTACGTATATGTGGTGTAGCATCTTTATCTTTAGATTTTGAAATCGAGTATGATAAAACCATCAGGACCAAGTGTGGCGATGCGGCAATAAAACCAACAGTTAGATACCAACCGAGGCCAAGTTCCATGCTAGCAGACAAAGCATTAGCCATAATTACTAGGAAAACACCAAAGAAGTGAAATAGCAATAATAGTATATTCAAGGATAAAAATAACCCATTACTCATAATAATTCCTCCATTTTATAGTAACTGTGATTATTAACTATCAATGAATATACCATAAAGAGGATGACTATTAAGAATATTTAAACAAATAACTTCAGAACAATATTAATTATAGATGATGTAATGATATAAGAGATTTTTTCGTTAGGGTTTTTGTGTGTTTTAAAATGCAAAATTTTATAATTATATAAGTATAAAAGTCGAAAAAAAGAGAGGTAATCTTAATTGATTACCTCTCTTTTTCAGTTGAAAGGGGAAATTAATATGAAAAGAAAAATGGAATTTATTAATATTAGTGAGGCTGTACTTAATGAGGATTTCATCGTGATATCAAAAGTGGCAATGACGGATGATTCTGATTTCCTAGCATATGAGGAGGGGATGGATTTATCAAATGTCGTTGATGTTACCCTTACAATGTTTCGAGAAGGCGAAGTGGATCATGTCATAGATGTAGGTCAAGAAATTGATATACACTTAGCGGTTACTTTAGGTTTTGGAGTGATAAAGTCGTTAGCTACTGGGGAAATGTACTTATACCAAGTGAATACAACTTCTGATGATCCGTTAGGGGATGAAGCTTTAAGAATTGCAATGTACTATCAAATAATGTACCCGGATTCTGATGACAGAAAATTAGATTACATACTAGAAAGTAATGATGGTCCTTTTTACCTATTCTTACTTCTATGTGGATTTGATGATTATCCGATAAGAAGGTTAAGGGAGATTTTTGCAGCTAAAAAGGGGAAGGAAAACAACGTAATACAGTTAACCACAAAAAGTGACAGGTGACATCAACCGCTATTTGAGTGCAGTAGAGTTAAATAAAGATAGAATATTAGAGTCCACTTAGTAGACTTCTTTAAATTGTTTAATATTAAGGGAATAGGGGTACATGAATATTGAAAGTGTTATAATTAGAAGAAGAAAATGTTGAGGATGCGGAGGGACTAAAAGATGAAATGGAATGAAGTTCGCAAACAATTTCCAAATCGCTGTGTCTTGGTAGAATCACTAAAAGCTAACAAGGTAGGAAAAGAAAAGGTAATAGAAGATATGTCTGTCATTAGTAACTTTACTAATGGTAATGATGCCTGGAAAGAATATAGAAAGTTACATCGCAAATACCCTACTAGAGAGCTCTATATTTTTCATACAAATAATGATGAAGTGAAAGTTATTGAGCAACAATATGTAGGAGTACGACGGAAAATATGAAGTTTATAATAAAAGATTATATACCAGTGTCATCCATCCCTATTCAATACAAAGATAGTATTAGAGTTTACGATCACGTTTTAGTTGATACAGGATGTTCATCTACTATTCTGGACACAGACCTAGCACAAGAAATAGAAATCATAATAGATTTGGAAAATGCAATTACTAGAGAGATGTTTGGAATAGGTGGATCAGAAATATGTATTGAACAAAAAGTGGAAAATCTGATTATTGATAAATATAAATTTGATCAATTCACAATTCAATTAGGAGATATAAAAGAATTATATGGATTTGATGCAATTTTGGGTAATGACTTTTTCATGGCAAAAGAATTACTAATTGATTTCTATAAATATGAGATCAATGCCCCTTTCAACAACTATTAAGGTGAAAAATGCGAATATTGATGTATTTGTTGGCAATACTAGAGAGCAAAAGTGAAAGTGTTAAAAAACGTTTCATAGTATTCTTCACCCAAAAGTGTTAGGATTAATCTTTATAGTGAATAAGAGGACGTGACCAATAATGATTAACATTACAATTCCAAAGGCAGATGTCTCCATTACGGAGAGAGAACAAATTATTACAGGCGATGAACCATTAATTCCTTCGATTGAAGGCTTTATTGATCTTCACCAAATCCCAAGAGACAAGGGCGGCATGATTTTATTTTATAACAGCAAGAACGAGCTTCTCTTAGTTGGTAAAGGTAGAAAACTAAGACAACGAGTAAAAAAGCATTTAGAAGATAATGTTTCTCCACTTAAACCCCATCGTGCTGAAGTACATCGTATTGATGTCATCATCGTCGAAGACGCAATGGAACGAGACATTTACGAGACGTACTTAATTAATAAACTTAAAGCTAAATATAATGTAGATAAAGTCTATTATAAATAATGGAAATGTCAGCTTTCTTTATAGAGGCTGGCATTTTTAACGAGAACTTTTTCTAAGCATTGCTTAGGTAATAATACTGGAGGTTTACATATGGATAATAACGATTTAATTATTCGCTTAAGATATGCGTTAGATATAAAAAATACCGATATGGTAGAGATATTTAAGCTTGGTGGGGTTGAAGTGACAAAGGCTGATGTCATGCGAATTCTCATCAAAACAGAGTCTGCTGATGCGGAAAACCAAATCAAATGTAATAACAAAATGTTCGATGCCTTTTTAAACGGGTTTATTATTTTCAAACGAGGCAAGCAAGAGCCAAAACCTGGGATGCCAACTCCGCCACCAGCACCAGCACCGAAAAGCCCGAACGTCAATAACCTTCTATTAAAGAAAGTGAAAATAGCACTGTCGTTAACGACGGAAGATATGCTCGATATTTTGGACGAAGGCGGGATTGCTGTTTCCAAAGGGGAACTAGGTGCGTTATTACGAAAAGAAGGCCATAAAAATTACAAAGAGTGTAAAGATGGTTTCGCAAGGAGATTCCTAAAAGGACTAGCTATTCGCTACAGAGAATTAAAAGATTAAACAGGTGATAACATGTTCCATACATATGATGGTAAGACGCTTCAATACGAGATAAAGTACAAACAACGGCAATCAATACGTATGACCATTGATCACCATGGCTACGTTGAAGTGCATGCTCCGAAAGGGACTTCTAATGATAAAATCATTCAACTATTAGAGGGAAACTGGGATGTCATTCAACAAAAGATAGCCGAGACAAAAGCGAGAATGTCTGGGCCTCAGGAAAAGACGTATGAGGACGGAGAAAGTTTTCTCTTTTTAGGCAAATCGTATCGAATTAAAATTTCCGTAGATGAAAAAATTGAGCAGGATTTAGTACAATTTAACGAAGATCAGCTTTTTATTATAGTGAAAAAAATAGATGATGACAGAATAAAACAAGCGTTAAAGCGATTTTATTACAAGCAATGTAAAAAAATAGTGGAGAAGCGCATCAAATATTTTCAAAGTCACTTTAAAGTGAAACCTCGATCGGTCAGCATCTCTGATAGTAAAACAACATGGGGAACGTGTGATGCAAAGCTTCAGTTAACTTTCAATTGGCGGCTAGCGATGGCACCACAACATGTGATTGACTATGTCGTTGTTCACGAAATGTGTCACATGCTCCATTTAAATCACGACAGATCATTCTGGCGTCTCGTTGGAAAAATAATGCCAGATTATAAAGAGCAGGAAAAGTGGTTAGCTAACTCAAACTGGAAGATGACGGTTTAGCCATTTTAGTGAAAAAGGAAAGGCGGGATTCTTTCATATTTCGTCTTAAATCAAATCCTGTCGGAGTAAATAAATATGATAAGCACGAAACCTTTGGTCAGTTTTCTGATTAGAGGTTTTTTTATTTGGAAATGAAGTAACAAATTCTGATAACATAACTCTTTTAATCTGTTATCTTATTTTTTCGATGTGTTGTTTTTTTCTACGGTTAGTTTGCCAAAGGTGTAGGGGTTTTGTTTCATAAGTGCTTGTAACTATTGATTTTTCTAGTGTTTTTTAAATGATATAACATATTTATTCTAGCGATAACCTCTAAAAACAATAGTAGACGTAAGAATATTACTCGATTTATAATTTAGAATAATCTGTACAATCTCCATATTTTAGTAGGTTAAGTAGAGTTCATAGATTTATTAAATAGATAAACTTATGAATTGAATTGACAGCGCTTACACATGAGATTTAAAATAAATAGATTTTTGCATCTAAACTAAAATGTTTTTGGAGATAGATTGAACGTACTTTAGTACTGAGAAGGGGGAAGAGGAGTTCAAAGATTATATTAATTCTAGTAAAAAACACTAATATTAGGAGGCAGAAGTAATATGAATTCAAAAATGTTTAACACATTCTTAATCGTCATTTTATTATTCCCGAACTTATTACCTATCGTCGCATCTTCACAAACAAACCAAGATTCTACTAATGCAAGAGTATTAGAAGACTCTGATTGGACTTTAGTATGGAGTGATGAATTTGATGGTACGGAATTAGACCAAACAAAATGGTCATACGATACTGGAAATGGATTTGTACAAGATGATGGTAACTACGTTCCAGGATGGGGAAATCAAGAATTACAATATTATTCAGAAGATAATGTAAAAGTTCAAGATGGAAAACTTGTCATTGAAGGAAAAAAAGAAACGATTTCAGATGACAGAGGAACATATGATTATACGTCTGGAAAGATTACTACACGAGGTCTTTATAGTAAAAAATACGGAAAATTTGAAGCAAGAATGAAATTGCCAGAAGGTCAAGGTTTTTGGCCAGCATTTTGGATGATGCCTGAAAATGATGTTTATGGTGGCTGGGCTGCTTCAGGTGAAATTGACATTATGGAGGCTGCAGGAGCGAGAGTTGATCGAGTTGGCGGTGCTCTTCATTACGGAGGTCAATGGCCAAACAATTCATATACTGCCGCAGACTACCATTTCCCAAGTGGGGAAAGTATTACAGATTTTCATGTGTACAGTGTAGAGTGGGAACCAGGAGAAATTCGTTATTATGTTGATGGTAACTTATACCAAACACTAAATAACTGGAGCAGTACTTCTAATGGAAACCCTGCAAAATTTGCATATCCTGCACCATTTGACCAGGAATTCTTTTTAATTTTAAACTTAGCCATCGGTGGTTGGTATGGTGGAAACCCTGATGATACAACAAACTTCCCAGGAGTTATGGAAGTTGACTACGTCAAAGTATATGAGTTAGAAGGAAAAGAATACTTAGAACCAGTTGAGCCTTCGTTTGAAAAAGAAGAATTACCTGCAGATTCTAAAACTGCTATTAATGGTAGTTACGTATACGATCCTGAATATACAGAAGGATTTACTGTTGTAAAAACTGGTGCTGATCAATTAGATGAGACTTACTGGAACTTTGTTCATTTAGATTTATTCGGTGGAAATGGTTCAGTCTCAGTCGATACGATTGATAGTACGAACTTTGCAAAAGTAGATATTTCCGAACAAGGAAGTCAAACGTATTCGATTCAATTAATCCAAAATGTAACATTAGGTAAAGGAAGATATTATAAGCTCTCATTTGATGCAAAAGCAGAAGCTGCTCGTAATATGAATATAAAGTTAGGTGGAGGAGAAAGTAGAGGGTATAAAGCTTACTCTCCTAACTATGAAATACCTTTAACAGATGAAGTGAATTCATATGAGTATGTATTCCAAATGCAAGATGAATCAGATGCTCTTGCGCGCCTTGAGTTCAACTTAGGTCTAAACAATAAAACTGTTTGGATTGGAAATGTTGTACTAGAGGAAGTGGAAGCAGTAGATCCATACAATGAAACGGAAGATAAAGAGCCTTTAGAGGATGGCAATCATGTATATAACGGAACATTTGATTTAGGTCGCATGGATCGTATGACATATTGGGAATTCTCTGCTTCAGATAATGGAGCAACGGCTTCTGTTGATGCAGATGCACGTGAACTAGCTGTTGCAATTAGCAATGGTGGTGCTGAAGATTCTATTAAACTCGTTCAAAGAGGGATGAACTTACAACCAAATGATGAGTATCAAATTTCATTTGATGCAAAAGCTGCTGATGCTCGTGACATTAAAGTAGTACTAGTAAGTAGAGATGGAAGTGTTCAATATACCGACTTACAAACAGTTTCTTTAACAACAGCTATGGAGGAAAAGGTAATAACGTTTGTAATGCCTGATACATTGGATACAGGTGGTCAACTAGTATTCTTGTTAGGTGGTTCAAGTCATGATGTTGTCTTAGATAATGTAAAAATGACTCGTCTAACAAATAATAATGCTAGCCTTACGCTTGAAGAAATTTTCCCATTAAGAAATGGTGATTTTTCAAACGAACTAGCAAATTGGAACAATCACGTTCAAGGTAACTATGATGGACCTTCATCTGCTAGTTTTGCAGTAGAAGAAGGAATGGCTAAAGTTTCAATTGGACATGAAGGGGTAAACCCATGGGATGTCATCTTCATGCAAGAAGGACTATCTTTAAAAGCAGGTAATCAATATGTCGTTTCATTTGATGCGAAGTCTACAGTTGAGAGACAATTTGAAGTAATAGTAGATAACGCAAGCTACCATCGTTATTTTTCAGAAACATTAGACTTAACAACAGATTCTAAACATTTTTCGTTTGAATTTGAAATGACACAAGATGATACAGTAGGACTAAAATATTTACTAGGTAAAATTTCAGGTGCTTCAGAAATCGGGGCAGCACATGATGTTTACTTTGATAATGTAAGATTAGAAGTAAAAGGTGAAAGAGAAAAAGCTTTCCCACTGAAAAATGGTTCATTCAGTGAGGGAGATGCAAATTGGGGACAACATATTCAAGGTGTATATGATGGAAGCTCGAAAGCTTCAATGAGTTTTGAAAATGAAGCGAAAATCTCTATTGAGCATACGGGTGTTAATCCGTGGGATGTTCTTTTAGCTCAAGAAGGATTAACATTATATCCTAACAAACAATATGTATTACAATTTGAAGCTAAATCGACAACAGATCGTAAGCTAGAAGTAATCATTGATAACGGAGCACCAAGTTATCATCGTTATTTTGCTAACATTTTAGATCTAACTACTGATACACAAACGTTTACGTTTGAGTTTGAAATGCCAAATGAAGATGTGACTGGCGTTAAGTTTTTACTAGGTTCAGTTGACGGTACTGTTATCGACACATTACACGATGTAGTCATTGATAATGTAAGATTAGAAGTGAAGGGTGCTAGAGAACTGTTAGGTTCAGATACAACTGGAACAACAGATCCTGAGGAACCGACAGATCCTGAAGAACCAACAGAACCGACTGAACCAGAACAAGAAAAGACTTGGAAAGAAGTTGGAGAAAATTTATTAGTAGATGGAAGCTTTGATACAACAACTTCTTTTGGAAATCCGGATCAACCAGCTGCTAACGGATGGAATATCTTCAACCAAGGTGTTTATGAGGCTTGGGCTGGACTAGCAGATTTCTCTGTAGAAAATGGAGAACTAAAGGCTTCTGTAACACAACCAGGTTGGGCTTGGTGGCAAATCCAGCTTTACCAAGAGAACATTGATGTACCAAGTGGTTTTTATAAACTTTCATTCGATGCAAAGTCAGACCAAGAGAGAAAAATCTACGCGGAACTAGCAGGTTCTGGAGTTCCGATGGAAGCATTTACAGTAAATGAAACGATGCAAAGCTTTGAGACAATTATCGAAGTGACAGAAACAGGTCAATTCAAGTTCTTATTTGGTTTCGGTAAGGAACCTTCTGAGCCGGATTTATCTTCTCCAAATACAATTTTCTTAGATAACGTTAGACTTGTAGAGGTAGTTGAAGATACAAGCACGACGGAAGATCCTGAAGAAGATGGTAATGAGGACGAGGGCAATGAAGAAGAAGGTAACGAAAACGAAGGAAACGAAGATGAAGGTAATGAAGAGGAGCAAAATGAAGAATTACCGAACACTGCTACTTCTTTCTATAACTGGTTAGCACTAGGGTTTACTCTTGTTATGACTGGATTTATCTTCTTAGTCGTTCAAAGAAGGAAGTTTAATAAAGTATCGTAAATAAAGAAAATCTAGATATTGCGAGAAATCTTGTAAGTGAAAGAAGCCTTCCGGTGTTGGAAGGCTTCTTACTTTAGAGGAAATTATATATCTATGGCGAAATCTAAGTAAGAACTCGTATCTTGTACATTATTTTTAGGAGGAATACAGATGGAAGAAACTATGTTGTTTCAACAGTTAGATTTTTATCGTCATTTAACACTTTCTTTACTTGATAGTATCGAAGAGGAAAAGATAAATGAAGTTCCAGCTGGCTACAAAAATTCGGTGTTATGGAATGCTGGGCATATCTACGTATCTACGGAGTTTATGGTCATTCGTCAAACAGGTGAAGAGTTGAATATTCCTGATGGATATCGTGATTTATTTAGTGGTGGCACAAAGCCTGCTGATTGGACAGTTGAGCCACCAAGTATCAATGAAATAAAATCTCTATTAAAAGAACAACCAGAAAGAATCAAAACTTCTTTAAAAGGAAAAACAAGTAATGATTTACTTTATCCTTTTGAGATTCCAAATCTTATTAAACTAACAACAATTGGTGAGGTACTTAACTTTGCTCTCTACCATGAAGGTCAACATACTGGATTTATGAAAGGGTTAAAGAACGCTATAAATAAGTAAGATAAAACCATAGTTAGATGAATGTAAAAAAGGGAGCGGCCAATTTCATTACTCGATGAAAAGACCGTTCCCTTTCATATTGTTATTAACTATATATTTTTCGTCTCATCCACTGAGTAGCCGCCCATTTTTCTCCTATGACAACAGGTGATCCACCATGTAATGTTAACTCATTTAAGTTTTGAGCATCATAGAAATATTCGAAATAAACAGCCATCCCTTTTTGTGGAGATACTAAGAAGTTAAGTTTAGGGAAATAAGTTTCTCCGCCTTCTTCTACGTCATTTAAGTAGATGACCAGTGTACTAATTCTTGGATTATTCACTACTTTACTTCCTGAAGAAAAGTAATCATAGTGGGCCTTATACTCTTGCCCAACTTGATAATTTAAAACTTGTAGGCCTTCGCCATGTTCAACAGGTATATTCATAATTTGCGAGATTCTTTTTTCTACTCGAGTAACTACTTCACTTTGCCCTTCTGGTAAGAAAGTACTACTACTCGTTCTTAGTTCATTTGCTTCGCGGGTAATGCCAATTTTAGAACGTGCCATCTTATCTTTTGACAAACGAATTAGCTCATCACATTCTTCATCACTTAAAACATTTCCAAGTAAAACAATTAGCGGTTCTTCTAATCTAGCAATAATGCTAATATCCCTGTCTTCTGTTTTAATTTTATTGCCAATGTGATTAAATATTGTTTGTTCTTTTACTTCTAGTGTCAATCTTCATCAACCTTCTTAAATAGTATTTTTAGTGATATAAAAGGAAGCTAGTTTTAGAAATAATACAGTTTATTATTTAAAAAATATCAACACTACATCCATATTAAATTGTTCGGCAATACCTCCACAAAATGATTTTTTTAATAGTTATCATACATCTATTATTCTTTTATTGCTATCTATTTTTTCCGCCGTCAAATTTAGAAAATGATTTTAAGAATGACAGCCAAAATAACCGGTATTGCAAACCAAAGGACTTTTTTGTTTACGTCTTTATTTAGTTCAGTAAATTGTTGCTTACTTACGTTAATTGCTAAATGGTTTGCTGTTGCGCTAGGTGTCTTCTGAATTAGTTGCTTTAAAAGTTCAACTTGCTGTTTTCTACTTAAGCCAGCTAACTTACATTCTAAGTTATATGGTCCTCCTAGTTTTAAAATACTTTCTCCTTTTGAACCTGTCATTAAATCGATACGTTTTATTTCTGAATAAAACAGTTCATCTCCAATTTTGATAAACCTTGAATATCTAAATCGATCATTAGACAGTTCAATAGAATAACTCATTTGCAGTAAAGCAATAAATGAAAAGAGAATGCTAATGACAATAGCTGCTGCAGTCATAAAAATAAATTTCTCTTGTGGACCACCACTTCCTTTAATAGCTGCAAAAGAAATAAGCGCTATTGCCATCAAGAAAATAATCCAATACAGTTTTGTTGGTCTAAAAATAATAGTTTCAGAGCCCATGCTTTTATCCCACCTAACTCCTTAAACTTCATACTTCAATTATTACTTTAATTGGACAATAACCTTTATAATCCTCCAGGCTAAGAATTATTTTATTCACTCTTGGACAAAAGAAGAGACGCTTCACTTTTGCGAGCTTTCCATACCTACATCGAAAGTCGTAGAACAGTTCGGACTTTAATTCGATGTAGTTTCTTTAATAAATCTATATTGTAATATTAGGAAGAAAATTAAATGTTTTGATGAAGGTATGAAGAAAAGTGGTTTACAAGGTTTTCTAATTTTTAGTGTTTATTTCTATTTTCTGTAATAAAATAGAATCTTGTGAGGAGGAAGATGATGAACTTATTAAAAACAACGTTACGGCATTTTAAACCCTATTGGAAAAGACTTCTGTTAGCACTTGTTTTTTCTTTAATAGGTGGAGCATTTACTGTCATGCCTCCGATATTAGTAGGAAAATTAGTAGATGAAGTATTAGGTGCGAAGGAAATGGCCTTCCTTTTATGGACCGTGGCTGGAGTCTTGTTTGCCTTCTTAGGAAAGTCCTTATTTGAGACGATGCAGGAATTTGTCCAAGTGAAAATTGGATTAGATGTTATCACAGATATGCAAATTCGTGCTTTTAGACGATTACATCGGACACCAATGTCATTTTTCTCAACGACTCCTCGAGGAGATATGTTATTTCGCTTAACGCACGATGTTGAGGCGATTCAAAACTTAAACAATCGGGTAGTACCAAGAATTTTACAACAAGTCATTGGTGCGATAGCTGCTTTCTCGGCAGTTTTTGTATTATACTGGCCAGCTGCAATTGTGATGTTTGTAGTATTTGCAATTTACATTCTTCCTTCTTTTAAACTAGGAAAAACGATGCGAAAAATGAGTGCAGTTCAGCGTGACATGAGTGCTGATATGTATCACCATTTACAAGAAAGTATCGAAAGTGCGAGATTAGTAAGAACGTACCAAACGCAACAAAACGAAATAGAAACACAAGAGAAGAAACTATCTGCCTGGAAAGCTTATTCCATTCGTGCGGCATTAATCGGAAAAGTGAACTGGCGGTTAGGAAACTTATTTAATATCGCGACACCAGGTGTTGTTATGTTAATTGGTGGATTTTCTATTTGGAATGAAGAAATTACAGTCGGAACATTGATTGCCTGCCTTAGTTTCATTCCAATAATGTTTTTACCTGTCCGTTCCCTTGCGGAGAATGCGTTAACAATCCAACAAGCAATCCCGGCATTACAACGTATTTATGAATATTTTGACTTACCGGAAGAGCATGAAGAAAGCTTGCCATCATTTGGTCCTGTAAAAGGAAAAATTGAAATGGAAAATATAAAGTTTTCCTATCCAGGAAGTGATAAGCAAATTCTTAAAGGTGTTTCGCTTTCTCTTGAACAAGGAAAACATATTGGAATTGTAGGTACGAGTGGTGGAGGAAAAAGTACACTTGTGCAAATTTTACTAGGGTTATATGAGCCGAGTGAGGGCTCAGTCAAAATAGATGAAAAAAATCTATTTGAATATAACCGCAACAGCTTCAGACAACAGGTAGGTGTAGTTTCTCAAGAAACGTTCCTATTAAATGCGACCATTCGTAAAAATCTTTTATATGGTAAACCAGAGGCTACGATGGAAGAGCTGGAGCGAGCGGTTGAAGCAGCTGGACTTAAAGACTTAATTGAATCATTAGATGATAAATATGAAACGATTGTTGGTGAACGTGGATTAAAGCTCTCTGGTGGGCAAAGGCAAAGGGTCGCACTTGCCAGAGCAATTTTAAGACAACCGCCAGTGTTAATCTTCGATGAGGCGACTTCATCATTAGATGGAGAAACAGAAGAAAAAGTGCAAGCTTCCTTAGAGCAATTAATTCCCGGAAGAACGACGATTACGATTGCCCATCGCTTAATTACGGTGCGAAATGCACATAAGATTATTCTGTTAGATCAAGGCGTTATTGCTGAAACGGGTACGCATGACGAACTACTTGCCTTAAAAGGGCAGTATTATGATTTATATAAAGCGCAATATAGTGAGTTGGAGAGAGAGGTGATTGGATGAGCATGAATACTTATTCTCCACCAAAAAATCGTGATGGTAGAAGAGTGCTAGCTTTTTTAAAACCGTATAAAAATTGGGTGATTGCTGATTCATTCGTTATCGCAATTAGTCAGGTCTTTTCTGCACTGATTCCAACATTAGCACTAAGTTGGCTCGTTGATACAATTCTCCCAAGTGAAAACAATACATGGCTTTGGGGCTTAATGTGGTTACTAGTTTTTGCAGCTGTGATGGATTTAGTCATGATGGTTATCGATGAATATTTTTGTCATCAAACGGCAAAGACGGTAACGAATTGGCAAAAGTTAAGGCTGTTTAAACACTTACAAGTATTGCCGTATTCGTTTTACCATAACAACTCTTCTGGTGAAATGTTGGCAAGAGTTTCTGATGACCCTGATACACTTCATAACTTCCTTGCTTGGGAAGGCTCAACGTTTATGGCTAGTGTGCAAGGCGTTATTATTTATAGTTTTGTTTTACTTTGGATTCATCCATATTTAATGATTACTAGTGTAGTCCTTGGTGTCATTTTTTATTGGACGTCTAATTATGTTGGTGCCAGAACGAGGGTCGCGTCAGCAGATGCTAGAAAAGAAGCTTCCAAATATCTTGAAAGATTACGAGAATCCGTGACGGGAATTCATTTATCACGTGTCATGGGAGTTTCTGATAAGGAAGTAGAAAGTGTCGTTGCTATTAGAGATACATTCGTTCAACATTCGATCAAAGAGCTGAAAGCAAGAATGCAATCAGTAATCGTAATTGCTAGTTATAATGGTTTTGCTTTAGGTTTAGTATATTTTATTAGTACGATGTTAATTTGGAATAGTGGGTTAACGAGCGGACAAATGTTAACGGCAGGTGGATTAGTGACAATTGCCGCAAATGAAATGCAACGTTTATTGCGTAACTGGCTTTCTGTCAGAAGAACAGGACCTGCACTTGATCGTTCAGACATTTTACTAGCTGAAGAGCCTTCTGAAGCGGAAACGATGGAAGGTGTTCGTGGTGAAAGAGCAACTGGAACAATTAGCGTCAAGGACGTGACGTTTGCCTACCCTGGCAAAGAAGAAGATGTATTATCTCGTGTTTCCTTTAACATCAATGCTGGTGAAAAAGTCGCATTAGTTGGTCCGAGTGGATCAGGAAAATCAACGATTGTTGACTTACTGTTTCGCTTGTATCAAACGAAAAATGGTTCGATTGAAGTTGATGGACGAAACATTGAAGAGTGGGATACTGCGTGGCTTCGCTCACAAATGGCTATCGTTACACAAGATGTCATTTTAAGAAGTGGGACATTGGCTGACAATCTACGAATTGGTAGACCAGAAGCTACTGAGGAAGAACTAGTTAAGGCAATGCATGATAGTGGATTATCAGAGTTACTTGAAACATTACCAGACGGGTTAGATACAAAGGTTGGCGAAAGAGGAAGCCTTCTATCTGGAGGGCAAAAGCAGCGTCTATCATTAGCGAGAGCAATTTTAAAAGATGCGCCGATTATGATTCTCGACGAAGCAAGCTCGGCACTTGATCCAATCACTGAAACAAAGATTAACGAAGCTGTCCTAAGATCAGGTAAGAAACAAACAATCATGATTATTTCGCACCGACTTTCGACGGTTCTTTCAGCAGATAAGATCATCGTTCTTGAACATGGAACAATCGTTGAAGTTGGAACACATAAAGAATTGTTAGAGAAAAATAGCGGTGTTTATTCAAGGTTATTTGGTAGAGAAGCTGAGATTGGAAAGAATACAGTGAAAACCGGCAATGTACATTCAATTGTTGAATTTTAATAACTTAACTGCACGGTAAGAGTCCATTTTTGGGCTCTTTTTTTCGTTGAAGTTATGTCGACTGTAGCTAGTCAGTTTCGCATCTTCCATATGATACAATTGTGTCATTGGTACAAGAGATGTGATGGAGTTGATTAAAATCGAACCGATCTTTTACATATATAATTATTCATGGGATGAAAATGAAGAAGCGTTATGTGCGCTGGAGAAACGTGCATTTTTCGAAGAAAGTTCTTCATCGACAATGTTAAAAAGTGCAGTAAAAATAGACCCTAGCAGAAGTCCATTTATAAGAGGTAGACTTGATGTTCTCTTTGAAGAAGCTAGTTTAGAACTATTAATGGAACAAGTGAAAAATTTAGAAGTAGTGGAGACGAGCTTTAAGGTTGAATTTATTCAGCAGCCTAAGTTTGCCTCGCCTGAAAGAATTCCAATGGACGAACGAAGAAAAATCGAAAAAGAAGTTGGGCTTCACATTCGAGGAAAAGTAGATTTAAAGGATCCAGAAATATTGTTTGGAATAATGGAGTACAGTGGACGTTGGCTTTTTGGGCAATATGTAAAAAATCAGGCGATATGGCTGAAGCATCACAATAAACCGAATAGTTATTCGACTGCTTTAAGTACAAGGGTTGCAAGAGCTGTTGCTAACATTGCAGCACCAAATCCAGATGGGATCAAACTTATTGATCCATGTTGTGGAATTGGCACTGTTTTAGTGGAGGCTTTGTCCATGGGCATGGATATTGTCGGCAGTGATCGGAATCCCTTAGTCCTTCAAGGTACGAGAGCGAATTTAACACACTTTGGTTTGGAAACAGATGTAAAGCTGCAAGATATTCACGATGTTACGGGGAGCTATGATGTAGCGATAATCGATTTACCTTATAATTTATGTTCTGTTATTTCCACAGACGAGCAGCTCGAACTACTCAGCAGTGCAAGAAGGATTGCAACGAAAGTAGTAATCGTTACGTTAGAAGAGGTCGATCAAAATATAGAAAAAGCTGGTTTCACTATCGTCGATCGTTGTGACGTGCGAAAAGGAAAATTCGTTAGACAAGTGCTCGTTTGCAAGTGAGGGTGGAAAAGAAATAGGGGGAAGGGTTATGTTGGAACAATTCGAAGTTTTTATGAAAAGTTTAAACAGAAAACGGATGGTAAGAGTGTATTTGCCAAACAATTATGAAAGCACAAATAAAAACTATCCAGTACTATACATGCATGATGGGCAAAATTTATTTAAAGATGAAGACGCTACATATGGAATGTCATGGCGTATATCTGATTACCTTGATAATAGTAATCTTGAGATCATTGTCGTCGGCATAGATAGCAATGATGAAGGTTATAAGCGGTTGGACGAGTACTCCCCGTGGGTAAGCACATCAATAAAAGAGTTTTTTCCAGAAATAAAAGAAGATGTTGGTGGAGAAGGCAAGGAGTATGTTGAATTTATTGTTCAGCAATTAAAGCCGATGATTGATCGAAAATATCGAACAAAAGTAGAGGAAACAGCAATGGCGGGTAGTTCAATGGGTGGATTAATCTCGACCTATGCAGCCTGTATGTACCCAAAAGTGTTCAAGCGTGTTGCTTCCGTTTCTTCAGCCTATTGGTTTAGCCAACAAGAAATTGAACAGTTATTAAAGCAAAGTGACTTATCAGCGTTAGAGGCGTTTTATTTAGACATTGGAACGAATGAGTCTGCTGAAGAGATTGAACGAGAACATGATATTCAGTCCAGTGCAAAGGTATATGAGATTGTAAAAGATAAAGTGAAAAATTGTACGTTTGAAATCATTGAAGGTGCGGCTCACAATGAAAAAGCGTGGCGTGAAAGGGTAGGACATATTTTTTCGTATCTCTATAAATAGAATGAACCTTCCAAAAGGTTAAGGAAGGTTCTCAGATGTACTAGTAATGTTCGGCTGCTTCTGCTTCCGCTTTCGTTTTATGAACTGTACCGCGCGGATGGTTTGGTGGTGCATAAATCGAATACAGTTTCAGTGGTGTATGTCCTGTATTAATCAAGTTATGCCAATGTCCAGCAGGGATTATAATGGCAAAGTCATCAGAGACGTTTTTTTGGAAATCTAACTTATCTTTCCTCGCCCCCATCATTACAAGTCCTTGCCCTTCCTCAATTCGTATAAATTGATCGACATTCGGATGCATTTCTAAGCCTATATCATCGCCAGGGTTAATGCTCATTAACGTCACTTGAAATTTCTTTCCTGTCCATAATGCAGTACGGAAAGTTTTGTTTTGCACAGTAGCTTGCTCAATATTCACAACGTATGGTGCCGGACCATAATCTTTCAATGGAATCATAGGGTGCGGATAGTGGGAGCCATGGGCAGGTGGAGTTCCCCAATAAGAATAGGGAGTTTGCGTAGTGTGATATGGTGATTGCATATGCTGCGCCGGATACATAGGTGTGTATTGGTTTGAATGGTAAGGATTTGGATAGTAATAATTATGATACATAGCTTCATTCCTTTCATTTCGTTATAAGTTTACATATGCTTAAATGGCTTATTAGGTGCTTTTGCGCATGAAATTAAGGAACTATAAAAATAGAAAAAAGGGAGACGACATTGGTGAATCATTGGCATGAACGATTTAAAGATGAAAATTATATTTATGGAACTGAACCGAATGTATTTATTGCAGATATGCATAAGAAGCTACAGCTTTCAGGAAATGCGCTTGCGATTGCTGAGGGGGAAGGGCGTAATGCAGTCTTTTTAGCAGAACAAGGAATGAATGTTACGACATGGGATTACGCACAGTCAGGGCTTGAAAAAACAAAGAAATTAGCAGCGAAAAAAGGCGTAACGATTAATACGAAACTCATTGATTTGAGTGAAGCAAACTGGGAAAAAGAACAATGGGATGAGATTATTTGTGTGTTTGGTCATTTCCCGGAAAATCTTCGGAAGAAAACATTGAATGGTGTAAAGGAGGCAGTTAAGCCAGGCGGTTATTTTATTACCGAAGTTTATTCCCAATACCAAATTCCCTATAAAAGTGGTGGTCCCAAAGATGAAGGACTTTTGTATAAACCAGAAGAATTTTTACAAACATTTTCCGATTGGAAAATTGTCCACTTTTTCATGGGTGAAGTGATGCGTAGTGAAGGTGAATCTCATAAAGGCTTATCACATGTAATTCAGTTCGTTGGGCAAAAACGTTAAAATTACTCTGCATATACAAGCTATCTTTACATAGGTTTGTAGTAAAAGCTGATTGTGAGGGTGAAATATGTGGAGAGAATTTAAACAGTTTGTCGCACGCGGGAATGTCATCGAGTTAGCTATTGCAGTAATCATTGGAGCTGCCTTTAGTAAAATAGTAGATTCTCTAGTTGAGGATGTCATCATGCCTCTCGTAGGTATTATTGTCGGGGGAATCAATCTCGAAGCGCTTCAATTCCGAGTTGGAGGGGCTGTTGTTCTTTACGGGAATTTTATTCAAACGATGGTTGACTTCCTACTTATTTCAATAGCAATTTTCGCCGTAATTAAAATACTGAACAAATACCATGCAAAAAAAGATGATGAGAAAGCGGAAGAGGAACAAGAAGTTAGTAATATAGAATTGCTTTCTGAGATTAGAGATATTTTAAAGAGAAATGAAGAAAACGATCGAAGAAGAGGGAAGCGAGAAGACCCAATCATCCGTTTTAATCGAAAAGTAAAGTAAAAGAAAATAAAGAATCCGAGGAATAGCCAATGAATCCAGCTACCCCTCGGATCTTTTTATTGTTTTACAACATTAAAATTTTCTCTTATTAATAGCCAGTTTTGCGGGAACGGTAATCCAAGTTTCCAATAACTCATTCCTCGTAACCCGAGCTCTTTCATCAAATCAAATTTGGCTTGGATGGAACGGGCATCTTCAAACCAGACTTTATGTTGTTTTCCTTGAGCATCCCAATAATCGAAATGAGGTGCTTGGTTTTTATAATCATATTGAATAGCCACACCTTGTTTTAATGCTAGTGCTATTGCTGCTTGCGGACTTAAAGCTTTCGCATATTCACCACCAGGTTTATAAGGGAGTGTCCAGTCATAGCCATATAAATTTTGCCCCATTAATATTTTACTTCCCGGCATTTCAGTTAAAGCATATTCTAGCACCTTCCGAACTGGTCCAATTGGTGACACTGGCATTGGTGGTCCACCACTATAGCCCCATTCGTAAGTCATGATTACGACGAAATCGACAATTGCGCCAATGCCTTTGTAGTCATGTGCTTCATACCATTCCCCTTTTTGCGTTGCAC
Organism: Lottiidibacillus patelloidae; assembly: GCF_002262935.1. Classification (NCBI taxonomy): domain Bacteria; kingdom Bacillati; phylum Bacillota; class Bacilli; order Caryophanales; family Bacillaceae; genus Lottiidibacillus; species Lottiidibacillus patelloidae. The sequence goes on from NZ_NPIA01000004.1 coordinate 126,343, forward strand.
TCGTTTTCGGGGCTAATGCAGCTGAGAGGAGCCAACCTTCTGCTTTAAATCGTGTTCTCGCTTTTCGTAAAAACTTTTGATATGCTTCGCGATCGGCTGGTCTAAGGAATTCGAAGTCAAAATGAATATCGCGATAACCTAATCTTTTCGCGGCGGATACAATGTTATTTAATAATTTGTTTTGGATGTTTTCATCGTTTAAAATGACTCTACCGAGTTCATTGCTAAATTGACCTTCTTCAAGGTTGGTGACAACCATCATTAACGTGACGTTGTTATTTTGGGCAATATTAAAGTAATCATTAAGAGGAGGTTCTTTTAGTGATCCGTCTCTTTGCACTTCAAAACTGAATGGAGCTAAGTAAGTTAATTGCGGCGCGGCGTCTCGTGCTGCTTTTTCTAGTTCAGGGCTAACTGTTTCTTCAAAAGATTCAATGTATGCATTAAATTCAGCATTCACTTTTGGCTTTGGTGGAATATAGAGCCGCATGCCAATAGAAAGATAGCTTTGAAGCGGAATTCCATTAATTCTCGCAAGTTCCCGATAATCAACCTTAAACTTTTTGCCAATTCCATAAAGTGTATCCCCGGGCTGTACCCAATAGAAACTGCCGTAAATCGGAATAACTAACGCCTGACCAACAACTAGGGCACTTGGGTTTGGTATTTCATTTGCATTTACAATGGCTTGCACAGAAGTGCCATATGCTTGTGAAATTCCCCAAAGTGATTGGCCTGGCTGGATGACATGTATTTGCACAGTGTATCCCCTCCTATTCTATTTCCTCTTATCATCGTATTAAGCTATTTCAAAAAACATGCTAAAGGACAAGGTAGAAAAGGATATACTTTAATAACTTTGCTTTATTCAAAGGTAAAAAACAAAAAATCTGCCCAACTTCGTTTTAAGCTGAAGTGGGCAGACAATATCGGTTACTTAATAATTTTGCTTCATTTTAGGTAAATTTAGTTCGTAAATGACTTTTTCACTTGAAAGATCATAAACCTTCATTTGATCAAATGATAGCGTATATAGAAGGTCCCCAACTGATACCATTCGTTGGATTGATGAATACCAATCAGAATATCCATAATTATTCTGTGGTTTTTTTTGATGGGTAATTGTATCTTTCAACGTGATCCCTGTTTCAGGAGATATTTCGTATAAAAAGGCACCTTCGAATACGAAAGCATGCTCTTCGTAAACGGCATCACCTTTTTGAATTGTTTTTGTTTCATAAAGGTTTGCTGGGAAACCGAATAAGTTCTTCTCTGGATGTTGGTACAATGCTCGGTGGTTATGATTGACCTCTGAATAGGAACCACCTTGACCGAGTATTTCCACAAATTTTTCAATTGGATTTGCAGGATCTGTAACATCAAATACTGAAATCTTTAATCCTTTTGGTCGGACAACAGGTTCGTCGCGCCATTCCACTTTTTCTAGTGCGGTATGTTGACCAAACCCGATGACATGGTTATCATCAAGCGGATGTAAATAATTACTAAAGCCTGGAATCTTCAACTCTCCTAGCACCTTCGGATTCTTCGCATCTTTAATATCAATAACGAATAAGGGATCAACTTGTTTAAACGTGACCATATAAGCGACATCTTCCATAAAGCGAACACTATAAATACGTTCCCCTTCGGCAAGGCCTTCTACCTGTCCTAATGGGTTTAAATTTATATCAAATGTATATAAATTGTTTGTAGAAGGATTTTGTTCATCCCAGCTGTTTCCTTTTGTCGTCGCAACGCGGAATGTATTGTTTCGTTCATCCATCGCAAATTGATTGATCAACGTTCCATTGACAACCGTTTTCGCACTAAAAGCAATAGTTTCATTTTGAATATGGAATTGAATAATTTGTGTATCAGCAGGCTCAGCAATTCTTAACATTTTTGTACCGTCTGCACCTTTTGTTTCATTTAAATTGTATTTATGAATGGCAGTATAAAGATTATTTTCTGACATGTATATCTGGTTTGATGAACCTAAATAAGCTTTCAAGTTATGTTCTTTGTTCATATCATTTAAGTCGATTGCACTAATTAGCATAAAACTTTGTTCGTTGCTATCAGGGAAAAAGTGCATGTGACCAAAATCAACTGGTTTTGGATCATCACTAATTGCTGTATCTTTAACAAATGGTCGTGGGTCAATGGTATCAGATTTCTCATCTTCCATTAAAATATGATATGGCGGATAATTATTAGCAATTAAATATAAGTAGCCATCCATTTTTCTTGAAGCAGTGAAATTACCTTCCATTGTAAACTCACGGACTTGTTTTGGATCTTCTTTATTAGATATATCATAAAAATAGACGGTTGTTTGTTGGGCGTAATATGGGTACATCGAATCAGCGGCGATACGTGTATCACTAGTCTTATTACTTGTCACTTTTTCTCTTATTTGCTGATGTGTTTGCCCAATTGTAATTAATAAATCATCATGTAAGAAAATTTCCTGAATGTAAAAACCATCTTTTTTTATAACGCTCTTTACAGTACTCTTTTCACCATTTGTAGATACAATGACGATATCATTATCTCTCACAAAATAAAGGAAGTTGCCATCTACTTTGATGCGATCTCCTTCATCGATACCTTCTACTTGCACATTCGTTTTCGAAGTAGTTCTAGAGTTACTAGTGGATGAATCAGCCGATTTAGCTTCTGCACCCGCCATGCCATCCATACTATCTTCCATTTCGACAAAGCCATCACGGTAATATTGCGATTGGTTTTCCATTCGTTCTTTTAATAATGTTATTAACTGTTCATGATCTTGAATGTTTGGTAGTTGTGCGACAGCTTGGAATGAATGTGTAAAGTCTGTTGCTAGTGTAGTGCCTTGAGCAGACGCTACATGTTTTGAAATAATGATGTTGTATTTCTTACCAACTTCCCAACCATCATCAGGTGACTTTAACGTGAGAACAGTATAATCATCATTCCACTCAAGTGATACAGTACTCTTTTCACCATCTTCCGTGACGACAGAAACTGTTTCTGTAGTAAATGATTCAGGATTCATTGGTTTTGTAAATTGGATCTGCCAATCCTTTAAAGTAGGAGCGTAGCTTGTTGCGTATGGGATTTGAACAGCTACATTGGATGTGGAGTTTGTATAGTAGTTATAAATAGAAATGACACCTATAAATAAAGCTAGGCCGGTTACCCAAAGTATTTTCTTCATAAAGACACCTTCGTTTCATTAGAGTATTTACTTATTAGACGGTCCAAAATACGTTTTGTTTCAAAAGTGTTACAAAAATATGCGTGCTCTAGCTCACTATGTATAATAAGAATAGCATGGAAAAAGATAGAATATATAAAACCATCTTTAAAAAGGAGAATTTATGAAGGAAAACAAAGAACAAGAAATGGGCTGGAAGTTTGATAACAGTTATGCACGCCTTCCACAATCATTTTTTTCGAAAATATCGGTAAATCCAGTTGCTTCGCCGAGTTTAGTAATTTTAAATAAAACGCTAGCTACTTCATTAGGATTAAACGTTGATTACTTGCAAAGTAAAGAGGCAGTGGAAGTACTGGCAGGAAATAAAGTTCCACAGGGTGGAGCAGCACTCGCGCAAGCATATGCAGGGCACCAATTTGGTCATATTAATATGTTGGGCGATGGTCGAGCCCTTCTCCTAGGCGAACAAGTAACACCTGCAGGCAATCGTGTTGATATTCAATTAAAAGGGTCAGGGAGAACGCCTTACTCTCGTGGAGGAGATGGCCGGGCAACACTTGGGCCAATGCTACGTGAGTATATTATTAGTGAAGCAATGCACGGTTTAGGAATACCAACAACCCGTAGTTTAGCTGTTGTTACAACAGGTGAGGAAGTAATCCGTGAAAAAGTACTCCCTGGGGCAATTTTAACTAGAGTAGCGGCAAGTCATATTCGCGTCGGAACATTTCAGTATGCAAGAGGTATTGGTAAAATAGAAGAACTTAAAATCTTGGCAGAATATACGATAAAGCGTCACTATCCAACCATTGAGGATGAGGAAAACCCGTATCTATCTCTCCTTCAAGAAGTAATTAAAAGACAAGCGCAGTTAATTGCAAAATGGCAACTAGTTGGTTTTATTCACGGTGTTATGAATACTGATAACATGACAATAAGTGGTGAAACGATTGACTATGGACCGTGCGCATTTATGGATACATACGATCCTGCAACAGTATTCAGCTCGATTGATCGTGAAGGTCGCTATTCTTACAAAAATCAACCTTATATTGGTGGTTGGAATCTAGCAAGGTTTGCTGAAACATTATTGCCACTTTTACATGAAGATGAAGATGAGGCAATTAAGTTAGCACAAGAAGCGATTTCTAATTTCACCACGTTGTATCACATGAATTGGCAAAAAGGCATGAGAGAAAAATTAGGTTTATTCAATGAAGAAATAGAAGATGAAGCACTGATTGATCAGCTGCTTGGCATGATGGAGAAATATCATGCAGACTACACGAATACGTTTGTAGCGTTAACGCTTGATAAGGTAAAAGGAACGGATATGTTTGCAAGTGAAGCATTTATTTCCTGGAATAAGCGTTGGCAAGAAAGACTAGAGAGACAAGAAGAAACAATAGAGGATGCAAAAGAATTAATGAAAAAAAGTAATCCAGTTGTTATTCCTCGCAATCATAAAGTTGAAGAAGCATTAGAAGCAGCAGTGGAAAATAGGGATTACTCCGTTATCGAAAATTTATTAAAAGTATTGGTAAATCCTTATGAATACACGTTGGAAAGGGAAGATTATTGCAAACCGGCTGACCCTTCCGCCGGAAATTATCAAACATATTGTGGAACATAACTAGTGGAGAGCCTGTGCAAGGCTCTTTTTTATGTTTTATATTTGTTTGTAAAAAAGAGGAAGTACATAATTCTATTGTATTTCTTTTTTTTATGGTCTAATGAGTATAGAAAAAGAAGATTATAATTTTGAACCTATCTATAGATGGAAAGTTAGAAAAAAGACATAGATAGCGGTCAAGAGGAGAAAATTTATATGAATTGTAGCAGTTGTATCGTAATGGATGTGCTATTTGAAATAAAAATGGAGGGAGAAGCTAATCTTTCTCTCCTAAATGATGTTATCCTCCATTTAAATAGAGAACATGGAATTGTCAAATTTGATGATAATATTTTAACGATAAAAGAAGCATCTGTTAGAGAATTTGTTTATTTTTGTAATGACCATATGGAACCTGAAATGGTTTATTTTCGAATTGACAACGAAGACTGGAAACCTATTAAACAAATTAACGCTGTGATTGACGTCCAATGGATTGACGAAATTATTATTAAAGAATTAGTAACTTGCTATTATCAACCAATCGTCAATGGTAATGAAGAGATATATGCTTATGAACTTTTAGCTCGTTTTCAACACGAAGACGGTTCAACGTTATATCCAAACGAAGTCTTTGCAGCGGCAAAAGAGCGAGGTAGGCTTTATGCTTTAGACCGTCTATGTCGAATGAATGCTGTTAAGGCTGCAGCACGTATCGATAAAAAAGCTTTTATCAATTTCATCCCAACCTCCATTTATTCACCAGAGCATTGTTTAAAGTCAACAGTTGCATTAGCAAATAAATTAAATGTAGATCCGTCAGAACTTGTTTTTGAAGTAGTAGAAACGGAAAAAGTAAATGATATAGATCATCTGAAAAAAATATTAGCTTATTATAACGAAAAAGGGTTTAAATACGCGCTTGATGATGTTGGAGAAGGTTTTAGTACTACGGAAGTATTGGCTGACCTTAAGCCTCACTATATGAAGTTAGATAGGCAATATGTAAACGGAGTCGCAAATGATATAACAAAGCAAAAAAACGCACTGTCTTTTTTGGAGCACGCTTTAATGAACGGATCTACACCTTTGGCTGAAGGAATCGAAGTGAAAGAAGATTTTGAATGGTTACAAACAAAAGGATATCAACTTTTTCAAGGTTACTTATTTGGGAAACCATCTCCAACACCGATCAAGCATACGAAAAAAGTGTAAGGCACTCATTGCTCTACACTTTTTTGTGCAATCAGGGACCATAAATGAGATTCAATTTGACATACAATCTATTAATAACATTCTCTAAATATATATTAGCAATATATATTGGTATTTATCGACTAAATATGCCAATATTCGCAAATGAATATATGAAATTATTTAATAAAATAGTAGATTTAGGAAATAAGTAGGTCTATAATAGAATTATAATAGATTGAATTAATAGAATAAACTAAAAAAGGGCAACCTATTCGAAAGAATATGGACGCAAAACTAGAGGGGCTTCAGTAGTAATACTATGCCAGCCAGTTGCATCGATACCCTTTCGCAAAAGATGGGGTTATTTTTTTAGGAATTCAGTATAGTATAGGGGGATTATAAAGATGAAAAAGTTACTTGCATTATTCTTTTCTACAATTTTAATTTTCACAACATCTAGTCCTATCTTTGCATCTGAGAAAACTAACTATGACGAAGCGTTAGAAAAAATAGAAGAGACAAATCTTAAAATTGATGAGGAAATTGCAAAAGCAGTAGAAAAATCTGACGAGCTTCAAGCTAAGTATCTTTTAGAACTTCGAGAACTTGAAGAAGGTGAAGAAGTTGTAGAACTGAAAATTGAAAAAGAGGAAGTTACTGCAGAGTATGTTTCTACTAAAGATCAACAAAAGAAGGAAAAGTTAAAAGAGAAATTAGCTAAAATAGATGAGAAATTAAAAAAAGAAGAAGATAAAATTGATAAAAAGATTGAAGAGCTTAACACGGAACTAAACGAACTTACAACACAGTTAATGGCGGAAGCTGATGAAGAAGATAAAAAGAAAATCATAGAAAAAATAGAAAAAATAGAGGAAAAGTTTAATAAGAAATATGAAAAGTCAAAAGAACTTACAGAAAAGTATACAGAAGAGCTTGACAAAATAATTTCTGATGTCTTCAATAAAACATTAGAAATGTCGGCTAAAACAATCGAAGAGGCAGCAGAATTAGGTGTTATTGCCGAATGTAGCTGGAAACTAGTACGTTTTGCTGATCGTGAGGCGTGGATCGATCCTCTCCGTGTTATCGGAATAAAGTAATATTATTTTTAGTCATCATGTTAAATTAAAAAAGAGTTCATTTTTTCGGACTCTTTTTTCCATTTCATGTATTCTTTGAGGTGAATACTATGCAAGGATTTAAATTAGGTAAAAAGGGAACATACATAGAAAAAGTTAAATTTGATACTAATGAGATAAGCTTGCTTTCTCGTGGAGATGGAGTAGAGATAATGACCCATTCCATAAAGAAGGATAAGCTTTTTTATGCATTTCCTTCTGAAAATGCAAACGTGCTAGAGTTCTTTTATGTGCTTAGTGGGGAAATCCTTTGTGAAATTGATGATAGTAAGGTGACAATCGGGCCAGAGGAGTATTTTAAAATTCAAAATATACCTGAACCAATCCATTTTAAGGCTCTATCAGACGTTCATTTACTATGGGTTAGCTCTGAACCAACCTTTGGACAAATGAGCAATGAAATTTCTTCACTTATGGAAATTGTAAAAGAAGTGGAGAAGAAGGATTGCTATACAGTTATGCACAGTGATCGAGTTGCTAATTACGCAATAAAAATTGCAAAGAAAATGAAGTGCAATAAGGAGCAGTTAGAAAGACTCAGTTTATCTGCATGTTTACATGACATCGGTAAAATTAATGTTCCTGAAAATATCTTGAATAAACCAGGCAAGTTAACAAAAGAAGAATTTGAGATTATAAAGAAACACCCATCTGATGGAGCGGATATGTTAATAGGTACAAATTATAAAGAACTTGCTCCGATCATTGAACAGCACCATGAACGTTTGGATGGAAGTGGCTATCCTAAAGGTTTAAAAGGTGAAGAGATTTTATTAGAAGCTAAAATAATAGCAGTATGTGATACATTTGATGCAATGACTGAAGACCGTTCTTATCGCAAAGCATTTAATGCGGAATTTGCTATAAATGAAATAAAAAGCCTCATTGGCATTCACTTTGAAAGAGAAATCGTAGAAGAATTTGAAAAAGTTTTAAAAGAAGATGGATATATAGAGGTATAAATGTAAGGGATACTATCATGTGAAAATGACAGTATCTTTTTCTGTTATAACGGGCTAATTTCAAAGAAAAAAATTTATCACTGTGTATCCATGTTAAAATTAGAATGTACTAATAAAAAAATAATAGTTAATTAAAAAAGCTAGACGAAAAAAACAACTAAGGAGTGCATGATGGAAAATAAAGTATATGACTTATTAGGAGTAGGTATCGGTCCATTTAACTTAGGACTAGCAGCATTATTAACTGACTACCCTGAAGTAGAAACCGTATTTTTAGATCAAAAGCCAAGTTTTGATTGGCACCCTGGCATGTTAATAGTTGGTACTAGATTACAAGTTCCCTTTATGGCTGACTTAGTAACATTAGCAAACCCAACGAATAAATATAGTTTTCTAAACTACTTAGCAGAAAAAAATCGCCTTTATCCTTTTTACTTTTTACAAAGACTAGACATTCCACGACGTGAGTACAATGACTACTGTCAATGGGTAGCCAATGAATTGGAGAATTGTCAATTTGGAAAAAGAGTCGAAAACGTAGAATATAATGAAAGCGATTCCAATTATGTAGTTACAGTGAAAGACGTAAATTCGGGAAATTTAGAAGAACTCCGCTGTAAACATTTAGTGTTAGGTGCTGGAACAACTCCTTCTATGCCTAAATCGTTCCAAGGTCTGCCAAAGGAAGATGTTTTTCATACAGCAGATTTCTTGAAGTATCAAGACCGGTGCCGAAAAGCAAAGTCGATTACTGTGGTTGGTTCAGGTCAAAGTGCAGCTGAAGCATTTCGCGAACTATTAAAAGAGCGAATGGAACATAAATATCAACTGAACTGGATTACACGTTCAAGAAGTTTCCTTTCAATGGAAGAATCAAAGTTAAGTGTGGAACAATTTTCTCCTGACTATGTAAAGTACTTTTATAAATTTTCTCAAGAAGAAAAGGATCGTATTTTTGCATCCCAAGGGTTACTTTATAAAGGGATAAGCTCGCATACAATTACAGACATCTATAATTTGTTATATGAACATAGTGTTTGTGGGGAAGAGTTAAATGTTGGCCTTCAAGTATTAACTGAAGTAAGTGGTGTAAAAGAGAAAGATGGAAAATACGAACTGCAATGTCACCAGTGGCAACAAAAGAAAGATTTTACCCATGAAACAGAAGTAGTTATTGTTGGAACTGGATACCGACCGAATGTTCCGTCATTTATGAAGAATTTAGGGGAACACATTCAGTGGGACGATAAAGGACGTTACAAAGTTGAGGAGGATTATCGTCTTACGCTTAATGTCCCAAATGAAATTTATGTGCATAGTGGTATTTCCCATTCGCACGGTGTAGGATCAACGAACCTTGGACTTGCTGTTCACCGTAATAAAATAATTATTAATCATTTGCTTGGAAAAGAAGTGTTTGAAATGCATGATAAAAATGTCTTCCAAAACTTTGATGCGGATAAGTTCAACTCGATTAATAAAGGTATTTTAACTGATTAATCCCAAAGAAAAGCGTAATAAAAGAGTCCAATAGGGCTCTTTTTTATTAAGATAAGGAGATTAGCAGTAATAGTAGATAATTGTTACAATGAAATAAATACATATGAACGAACAGGTAAAGAGATTTTTATTCGAGCGCTTCTTACTTCTAATGGAGGACAATCATATGAAAAACCTACTAAGAAATAAAAAAGTGAAACTATCGGGGTTACTAACGACTTTAGTCTCTATATCAGTTTTATTAACCATAATAATTTTGTTAATTTCTGTCCATCAATCTGAAAGAGAATTTATGGAAGAAACACATTTGTCCTTAAACTATTCAAAGGTTAAAAAAATTAGTCAAACAGTTGATAACTTGTTTGTCTCAATGAGCATGAGTTTGCAAGAAATAACAAACTATATCGCAAGTCACGAGGGACTTACAGATGATGAAATACAAGAACAGCTAGAAATATATAGAAATAGTGGTCGCTATTTTAACTCTGTTGCTTGGGTCGATCAAACAGGATTAGTAAGAAATATTGCCCCGAGTAGTGTTGGTTTAAGAGGGCATCGAATTACGACTGGAGTTACCAAGGAAATTCTCGATAATAAAACACCGGCACTATCAGACCCTTATATTGCTCCAACAGGTCGGTTAATACTTTTAATAAGTAAACCTTTGTATAACAGTAGAGGGCAATATAAAGGAATGATTGCCGGAACGATATACCTCCATGAAAAAAATGTCCTTAATGAAATACTTGGCAATGATGTTATTGAAGAGAATGGCTCGTATTATTATGTAGTAGGTCCAGAAGGAAACATTCTGTTTCATCCGATTAGTAAACGAATCGGAGAGAATGTGAAAAGTAATACAGTAGTAGAAAAGATAATGCAAGGAAAAAGCGGTATGGAGCAAGTGACCAATACGAATGGTATACCGATGCTTGCAGCATACAGTTATGTTCCGGAAATCGGTTGGGGAGTAGTGCAACAAACACCAGTTTCTTTTATTGATAAAGTGATCCTAAGTCACCATGTAAAGATGATCTTGTACATGCTCGCACCTTTTTTAATTATCTTAATGATTTCAATCCTTATTGCCAGAAAATTGGCTGCGCCATTTAAGAATTTAGCTGAAATTGTTAATCGAGTTGCAGAGGGGAAAAGTGTTACTATTCCGGACGATCAGACTCATTGGAATTGGGAAGCAGAAATGTTAACTAAAAGTGCGAGAATTGCAATTAAAGCTGTCCAAGAAAACAATGAAAGACTGATGGCGACTGCAACAACGGACGCTCTTACAAACATTCCAAACCGTAGTAAATTAAATACAATTATGGAGAATTTAGCTGATATAAATCAAGTATTCTCAATAGTGGTTATTGATATAGATCGCTTTAAAGATGTTAACGATACTTACGGTCACCAAAAAGGGGATGAGGTATTAAAGTTTTTAGCTAACATGTTAAAAACAGCATCCCGAAAGGAAGATTTTTATTTCCGCTATGGCGGAGAAGAATTCGTTCTGTTATTACCACAAACTAAATCGAAAGAAGCATTTCTAGTTGCGGAAAAAATCCGCCTTAAAGTAGAAAAAACTGATAGTCCAGTAGGCTCACCAATCACTATTTCTTTAGGAATAGCAGAATTCCCTAAGAATTCAGGTAAACTAGAAGAGCTGTTCAGTAAGGCAGACAAAGCTTTATACGAATCCAAGTTAAATGGTAGAAACAGAACGACAATTTGGAATGACAAAAAGTCACACTCGAAAAATAATAAAGTAGAATAATGTTGGAATAAGAAAGGGCAACAGACAAGGTTTTTTCCTTGTGTAGTTGCTCTTTTTGTATTCCATAGCCAAAAATTGGTTCCCATTCTTCAACAATAATTGATTATCTTTTATGAAAATTGCCTATAAAGGTAATAGAAATGATTGAAGAAGGAAGGGTACTATTATGCATTGGGCCGTAGAAACAGTATTAATTGTAGTGATTGGCACAATTATCATGAGGATAGGTGGAAGAAAATCAATTTCACAAATGACAATCGCACAGACAGTTGTCATTATTTCAATTGGAAAAGTTTTAATAGAACCAGTTGCCACGAAAGACGTTGGACAAAACTTTTTAATTGCAGCAGTCATGGTCGCTGTTCTATTGTCGATTGAATTTATTATGTTAAAAAGCAAAACGTTAAAAAATATCATAGGTGGTAAACCTGTTGTTGTCATACAAGATGGTAGCCAAGTACGTAAAAATATGAGAAAACTTCGCATGCCAAAAGGGGAGTTAGAAGCCCGTTTGCGCCAACACGGAATCCAAAGCATTAGTGATATCGAATATGCCACGATTGATCCGAATGGAGAACTAGGATTTCGCTGGAAGAAAGAGAAACACCCTTCGACGAATGAGGATATTAAACAGTTGCATGACCGTCTGGAACGACTAGAAAATTTAATAAAAGAAAGAACATTGAAGTAAAAAGTCAGGGTTTTATAATAATCCTGACTTTTTATTTCCAAAAAACCTACCAACCACCAGATACACTAATTGTTTCTCCGGTTATTGATGCGGCTTCGTCAGAAGCTAGAAAAAGTGTTGTTGCTGCAACTTCTTCTGGTTTAATATATCTTTTTAAAGCCTGCTTATTTAATAGATGTTTATGTAAGGCTTCTTCACGAGTAATGCCATCTTCATTTGCTAGTTTTTCTAACTGGTTTTCTACAAGTTCCGTTTGTACTGCACCTGGCATTACAGCATTTACTGTAATATTGTTATTTGCAACTTCTAGGGCAACTGTTCTAGTTAAGCCAACAACGCCATGTTTTGCCGAGATGTAGGCGGCTTTAAAAGGAGATGCAGTTCTTCCATGAACGGATGAAATATTAATAATTCGCCCGAAATCTCTTTGTTTCATATGTGGTACAACATATTTCGTTAATAAAAATGGTCCTTTTAACATGACATTAATAAGTAAGTCCCACTTCTCTTCAGGGAAATCTTCAATAGGAGAAATGAATTGCAGCCCAGCATTGTTTACAACGATATCTATTCGTCCAAATCTAGCTATTACACGTTCTACCAATTCTTTCACAGCAGCACTATCTGTTATATCTGTGACATAGCCAACTTGTTCGCAATCATAGTTATCTGCTAGATTTGTAGTCGCCTTTGCCACAGCTTCTTCTGTTAAATCAACAATAATCGGCTGATCCCCATTTTTAGCAAAGCTTGCAGCTATAGCAAATCCGATACCTCTTGCTGAACCTGTAATAATTACTACTCTTTTATGGTCATTACACATAATAATACCTCCATCACAAGAAATACTACTTTTTTATGGATATAAAGATGGTTTCGTTAAAGGTAGGGGATTTCCTTCTAAATGTTAATGTAAACTTATTTTATTTGAAGTTTCACCACCTACTAGAGGCAAGTGGCCTGCAAGTTGCGCTACCATATAATTACAATTGTTATAAAGGTATTGGATATATGCTTTAGGTAGTTATCATAAAATAACGTAAATGCTTTCAAAACATAGTACTGAAAGGAGCTGGAACTGGTTGGAAAATATCCAAGATGAATCTTCACGAATAAGTACGCTACAAAAAGAGAAAAAACACCTCCATGAACCACAAAAGAGTAATCCTCAACTAGAAAATACATTCACTTCAGAAAAAATAAACCACATTATTTCAAGCAACATTCCAAGTAAAGAGATGCAAACATGGGTACATATGAAACAACTGCCTACCCTACAGAAGAAACTACTATGGCACCTCATTAAAATTTCGAATAAAGATAATATAGCTTTGTATCAAGGTGTAAAGCAGGATTTAGTTGGATTAATTGAGAAGAAGTTAGTTATAGACAATCCAATTAAAATGCGAATGGGGATAAGTGTGTTCGTTTTACCCTATACACCATACTTAATGAGAGAATTAAAATCATTGCGTAACTTGTTTTAAATCCAAATGTAAACGAAGTATATTGAAAAAGGAGCTATTATAATGACGATCTCTTTGACACACTCTCACCAGCATGCTCAAGTCCCAACATACGGTAAGGAAAAGAATCACTTGTTAGTAGAGCTAAAAGGTAACGCAACAAAGCAGGTAGAACGTTCGCCTATTAATCTAGCAATAGTATTAGATCGAAGCGGCTCAATGACTGGAAACCCTCTACATTATTGTAAAGAAGCGGTTAAATTCGTAGTAAGCCAACTAACGGACAAAGACCTGTTAACTGTTGTCGTGTTTGATAACGAAGTAGAAACAGTTTTCGGTCCGGAAAATGTCACACATAAAGATTTGTTAAAACATAAGATTGATCAAATTAGTACGCGTGGATTAACTAATTTAAGTGGTGGTCTCATACAAGGATGCCAACACGTCTTGAAGCAAAAAGAAAAAGATTATGTTAATCGAGTCATCGTTTTATCTGATGGGCAAGCAAATAGAGGAGTCACTGATTTTAACCAGTTAATGATGATAACAGATGAATACCAATCAGCTGGAGTTACTATTTCCACAATTGGCGTTAGTGAACACTTTGATGAAGAGGTAATGGAAGGGATTTCCGAGCATGGAAAAGGAAACTTTTATTTTATTGATGAAGTCGAGGGAATTCCAGCAATATTTGCCGAAGAATTAGAGGGTCTATTATCTGTTATTGCACAAAATGTTACTTTAGCGATTAATCCTAAGGATGGTGTTGAAGTTCATAAAGTCTTTGGATACGAGCCGAAACAGGAAGAAGAAGGTCTAAAGTTAAACTTAGGTGATATGTATGCTAATGAAGTGAAATCAATTTTAGTTGCATATGGCATACAAGCAAAACCAGAAGGAATCCATGACATTTTTGATTTACAGTGGTCGTTTGTAGATATAACAGATGGAGTAAAAGAGTGTAAATGTAAGGCAAACGTTCCAATTCACTATACAACTGATTTAAAAATTCTTGAGGCGAAGCCGAATGCACATGTCGAAAAGCAAGTACAAATAACAAAGTCTGCAACGATTATTAATGAAGCGATGGATTTCTTTGATATCGGTGATATAGAAGCGGGAAAACAGTTGTTGCATAAGCAAGCGGTGAACATGTCTATCATTGCCAAGGAAATGAATGATGAAGAATTATTGAGTGAGTCGAAAATTCTGATGGAGAAACTGAACAACTTTGAATACTCAAAGAAAACAAGAAAAGAATTACATCACCAAAGATATAGACAAATGAAGCGAAAAAAATGACGATGCGCCGCCAATAGGCAAGATAGTTAAATACTAGCGATGGGAAGGTGAGTAAATGGAAAAAACAAATAAAATGCATATTAGTGATGAAGAAAAAGTAGAACGTTTTGAAGTCGCCTATAATAAAATTCATACGAAACTAAAAGAGTTAGTAGGAGACACTCGTTTATATGCTTCCTATTCTGATATTCTCTATCAGGCCAAAACTAGGCGAAATATTGTTCACCATAACTATGAAATGTTGAAAAAGTTTGGACATCTCCGCAATACCATCGTCCATGAAAAATTAAAAGAAAACTATTATATAGCTGTTCCGCATCTCCACATTGTCGAAGAAATAGAAAGAATTTGTCAGCATTTATGGCGGCCACCGTTGGCATTATCCATTGCCTCTCAACCGGTGAAAATATGCCATCCAACTACTAGTTTAAAAGAAATATTAGAGATCATGCATACGAATGGCTATTCACAAGTGCCAGTATATGATGAAGAAGGATTTCTAGGCTTATTAACCGAAGGTGGCATCGTAAAGTGGATTTCCGAAAATACAATTGCTGGATTAGTAGAGATAGAAGATGTAAAGGCGCAAGAAATCTTACCACTGGAAGATGAACATAATGTCCATTTTATTTCTAGAAAACAAACAATCTATGATTTAGAAGATGTCTTTGAAAAGTACTATGATAACAATAAAAAACTAGAGGCAATATTAATAACAGAACATGGTAGAAAAGTGCAAAGACCAGTGGGCATCGTAACATCATGGGACTTAGTTGAGATCGATAATACAGCGTTGTTAGTTTCGAATCATATTTAAAAAAGCAATTTTATCTGCTATGATAGTCATTGAAAATCAATAAACGAACAGGTGATTAAAATGGACTATCAAGTTTTACTTTATTATAAATATGTACCAATTGAGGACCCGGAAGCGTTCAAAGAAGAGCACCGTGCTCTATGTGAAGAAATTGGCTTAATGGGGCGCATTCTTGTTGCTGAAGAAGGAATGAATGGAACGGTATCTGGAACAATAGAACAGACGGAAAAATATATGCAGGTTATGCATGAAGATTCACGTTTTGCTGACATGCCTTTTAAAATTGAAGCATCAGAAGGTCACGCTTTTAAAAAGCTGAAAATAAAAGTAAAGCCAGAAATCGTTAATCTTAGCTTGGAAGAGGACCTTAACCCGAACGAAAAAACAGGTAAACATCTTTCTCCTAAGGAATTCTATGAAGCGATGCAAGATGAAGATGTCGTTATCCTTGATGCTCGTAATAATTATGAGTACGACCTTGGCCATTTCAAAAATGCAATTCGCCCAGATATTGAAGCGTTTCGTGATTTGCCGAAATGGGTACGAGAAAACTTTAGTGAGTACAAAGATAAAAAAGTTCTGACATATTGCACAGGTGGGATTCGCTGTGAAAAGTTTTCCGGCTTCCTTGTCGAAGAAGGCTTTAAAGATGTTTCACAACTTGAAGGTGGCATTATTTCCTACGGTTATGATCCAGAAGTGAAAGGTCGCCTTTGGGATGGTAAAATGTACGTATTCGACGAACGTATTTCCGTTCCAGTTAACCGCACTGAAGAAGCAACAGTAGTCGGAAAATGTTGTCACTGCGGCGAGGCAGAAGAACGTATCGTTAAATGTGGAAATCCAGAATGTAACGTTCACCTCATTATGTGTGAGGATTGTGAGCATGAGCATAAACGCGCTTGTAGCACAGAATGTCAAGAACATCCTTGGAACCGCTATGTCAAAGAACACGAACAAACAACGAAATAAAGCAATAAATAACATGAAAAAAGCTCAGAGTAACTTGCTCTGAGCTTGTCTTTTTTAAGGAGTTAATTTAAGTAAAGTGCGTTTAATTGAAAGAAACTAGAACTTGCTCAATAGATTTTTTCAAGGCTCTGTTCTATCTTTTTCTGGAGTGGCAGCAGTTTAGCATTACCGTTAATTTTAATATGAAAAGTTTTTAAGAATAATTTAATGTTAAATACTAAGAAAAAATACTTTTCATCTTCCATTTGTTCCTTCTGAATCTTTAATTCATTTGGCAGACTTTCTAGTAATTTTTCAATTTCGAGTATATGTAATCCTCTTTCTAGCATTTCTAGTATTGGAGTTAATAGCCTCTCATCTTCTCCATGAACATAAACACTACTGGATATTAGAATCTTTCTCCACAAAGTTCGCAGTATTTCTGGATAGTCATCTATATTTAGTTTTGGATTTTTCACGAGCTCATCAACTGTGTCAGCAACATGTGCAACACTGTGGGCCCAACCTTTTCCTGCGATAAACCCTCTTAAGTCTTTCTCCCAGTCAATGTACTTCATTAACTTTTCTTTAACGCTAAAAATTGTGCTTGGGGGTAAGAAATTTTCATGATTATCTCTATAAAGAATTAGTGCAATTAAGAGAGTAGTAAACGCTCTTGTAAAAACGGTGTCTGTGTCCTTTTCGCCAATTCCTTTAAATAGTAGTTCATCTATACTAAAATCTAACAGTTCAGTTAAAAGTTCAATTTCAATTTGATTATTTTCAACAATTAATCTATAAAAAGTAGTGTAAATTAACTGGTCGCGCAGTTCGCTATCCGTTGTGCCGATATGATCTAACATAGATTTCAAGATTCTAGGTTTATCCGCCACATCTTGCCAATGAATCTTTTCAGATTTAAGTTCAGTTAAGATAGACTTTAATTCAGCCTCACCTAACGAAATAACCGCTAATGATAATTTCATAAATATCCCCTTCATTTATAAAGTAATTAGTACTGGGCTGGCTGTTATTTATTTTGTCATTAATTTGCTTCGAAAGGAGCAAGACCAATTTTTTCTAATTTCATTTTAACATAGCCAAAATTATCCTTCATATATGTATACCAAAAATCTATCAGGCAATAATGTTTATGGTTATCTAAAGGAGGGTATTGAATGAAAGAGGAACAAAATAAAAATCAACAAAACAATAAAGATGAAACATTAACAAATCGTCAAGGGCATCCAGTGACAAACAATCAAAGTGTACGAACAGTCGGTGACAGAGGCCCAACGACGTTAGAAAATTACGATTTCCTTGAAAAAATAAGTCACTTTGACCGTGAAAGAACACCAGAGCGTGTCGTTCATGGACGAGGTGCCGGAGCGCATGGGTACTTCGAATCGTATGGAACGGTTAATGGCGAACCAATCTCAAAATATACACGTGCAAAAGTATTTACAAACACGGAAGTGCAAACACCTGTATTTGTACGATTTTCCACTGTTGTACATGGGACACATTCTCCAGAAACGCTGCGTGACCCACGCGGATTTGCCGTTAAGTTTTATACAGAAGACGGGAACTGGGATTTAGTCGGGAACAACTTAAAGATTTTCTTTATCCGAGATCCGTTAAAGTTCCCAGATATGGTTCACGCTTTTAAACCAGATCCCGTAACCAACATCCAAGACCTTGAAAGAATGTTTGATTTCCTATGTCAAACACCAGAGTCGATGCATATGGTAACTTTCCTCTTTTCTCCATGGGGAATTCCAGCGAACTATCGCGAAATGCAAGGGTCTGGAGTCCATGCATATAAATGGGTCAATGAAGAAGGAAAAGCAGTGCTCGTAAAATATCATTGGGAACCAGTGCAAGGGATTAAAAACTTATCGCAAAAAGATGCTGATAAAATTCAAGGTAAAAACTTTAACCACGCTACGCAAGATTTGTATGAAGCGATCGAAAAAGGAAACTATCCAGAGTGGGAGCTTTACGTACAGATTATGGAGGATGGTGAACATCCAGAGCTAGACTTTGATCCGTTAGATCCAACAAAGCTCTGGTATAAGGAAGACTACCCGTGGCACAAGGTTGGTAAAATGACGTTAAACAAGAATCCTGAAAATTATTTTGCTGAAGTCGAACAAGTTGCATTTGGTACAGGAGTTTTAGTTGATGGGCTTGATTTTTCAGATGATAAATTATTACAAGGAAGAACGTTCTCCTATTCTGATACGCAACGTTACCGAGTTGGATCGAATTACTTACAACTACCAATCAATAAGCCGAAAAAGCATGTCGCAACAAACCAAAGTGCAGGGCAAATGGATTACAGAACAGATTACGGTAAACATTCCAATCCACATGTAAACTATGAACCGTCTCTGTTAGGTGGTCTGAAAGAAGCGAAGAACCCAGGTAAAGAACATGAACCATATGTTGAAGGAAATATTAAACGTGAAAAAATTTCCCGAGAAAACAATTTTGGACAAGCTGGTGAAACATACAGACGCTTTAATGATTGGGAGCGAGATGAGTTAATCATGAACTTGGTCGATGCGCTGTCTGGCTGCCATGAAGAGATTCAAAAACGAATGGTCGACATGTTTACGCAATGTGATGCTGATTATGGAAAACGAGTTGCCGAAGGTCTGAAAATGGCAGAAAAAGAAATGAACAAGATGGAAGAAGCTGTCCAAGAAGCAGAAGAGATGGGACATCCGTCAGATCCATACTAAAATAAGAAAATTTGGGAGCCAAGTCATAGTGATTTGGTTCTTTTTTATTTACATGCATTAAAGTACTTGAGATAAGCCATCCAGGAATATGAATAGGGTATTAAATCTATTGGTAAGTTTGGTAAAGTGTATATACTGGGGGCTAAATGATGAAAAAGGTATTATTTTTAGGCTTAGTTTTAATAGGATTTTTAATAATCGGGATAGTTTTATTAAACTACGAGACTATTGAGCCAATACAGACAATGGGACTAGATGACAAGGAAGATGCAGCTTTTTTAGAAAGTGAAGCGTTTATTGCTGAACTTGAAGCGAAACTTGGAGAGAAGTTTTTAATAGATAGTTTTACAGCTGAAATGGATGGTCCCTTCATAGAAGTAGACGAAGAAACGATGCTAACTGTCTATGAAATAAACGGTGATACTATTCAAAACAAAATCGATATAGAAACTAATGATGACTTACTAGCTATTCAAGAAGATGTGGAATTACAGCAAGAATTATGGACGCTATTTCAAATGATTATCCCTTTAGAAAATCGAGGAAATATAGTAAAATTCGGTTTTTTTACAGACGGACCAGATAATACGCTAGCCTATGTAGAACAAGTAGAAGATGACCCGACAAAATGGATAGTAGTTATTGATCTCCAAGATGGTACTAACTTAGCTACCGTTTTTGCGACACTTATTCATGAATATGCCCATGTTTTAAGTTTGAACGATAAGGAAGTCGAAATTAATGAAGATGTCTTTTTTGATGGAGATGAAGATCTGATTAATGACATAAGAGAAGCGTGCCAGAATCTTTATCTCGACGAAGGATGTACAAATGAGGACTCCTATATTAATCAGTACTATGAAATGTTTTGGTTAGATCTGCAGTTAGACTGGGAAGCAGAAGTTATCATTGATGATGAAGAATCAGTTCGGCAATTTTATGAGAGACATGAAGAAAAATTCGTAAATGAATACGCAGCGACAAATATTGTAGAAGATTTTGCTGAAACGTTCACTTACTTTGTGCTAAAACCTAAGCCTAAAGGTGAAAATTATATTGAAGAAAAACTATTATTCTTCTATCAATTTCCAGAGTTAGTAGAATTGAGAGCAAAATTACTGCTAGGGTTGGAGGAATATTTAGATTATAAAGAGAAGTAGACATAAAGTGAGAAATAAGGGGAGGCTGAAACTATTAAAATCATAAAAAAAATTGGCAATCAATACAATATTCAAAAAGACGGTAACCAGTTTAAAGTTACAAGGACGATTAGAAATTTTGACAAAGTAGAAGATGCTTTTAAAGCGGTCCGTGAGCTTGCGCGTGGAGAAGTTAGCGAGGATGAAGTAATAAAAAGGTAAAGAAAAGACCAAATCCATGGATTTGGTCTTTTCTTTACCTTTTTCTTCTAGAGCATTAGCATATTTTCTCTTATGCTAGAGATTACATTTACACTATTTACAAGAATGATATTCTTCCTTAATTTATAATAAAATCTATTTTTTGATATATTCATTTGGGATAAAGAAGGAAAACATTAAACCAAAGAGAATATATGGGAGTAGTGCTTTTTCTCCAAGAATTATCATACAATTGCAGAGTGCTTTAATAAAAAAGTACTATACAAAAAATAAGCAAAAAGATAAATGAAGGAGAGAAAAATGTTGAAGAAGTTAGTAAATGTATTGTTATTGTTTGTGCTTGTCTTTGCTGTCGTCGCACCAACAGCCTCAGGACAAGGTATCACAAAAGAAGATCGATTTAACCTCATCCAAGCGAAAGCTAAAGCTCCACTCACAACAACTCCACCAATGAACTACAAACAAAAAATTGTTAAAAAATCCATCGACGACAATGAACTTAATGGAAACATCAATGTACAAAATGCACAGGCAGACGTCTTAATATTAGAACATATAAAACCTTGGTCTGAAGATTCTACATCAATAGCCCTAACGGATTTAGGAATTTCGCATGAAACAAAACGCATGGACGAAGTAGGCGCAATTAATCTTAGTCAATATAAGTTAATCATTATCGCTAATGACCAAGACCAACTATTCTATAATACCTATGGACAAAATAAAGTTCTGTTTGACAATTACGTTAGTACTGGTGGAACGTTACTATTCGGAATTGCTGACCAGGGATGGAATTTCGGAACATTACAAGCAACATTACCAGGTAATGTAGAAACTTTCATGTTATATGAAGGTAACAACACCATCGCAGATAATAATCATCCAATTGTAACAGGGGAGCTAAGCGATGGAATTCCCTTGATCAGCAGCGACCTTTCCGCCTTATATGCAAGTCATAGATCTATAGTAGAAAATACATTACCTGCAGGAAGCAATGTAATACTACGAGCTGCAAGCGATAATTCGCCTACATTGGTTGAGTATTCACTTGGAAAGGGTACTGTAATAGCATCAGGGTTAACTTGGGAAATTTTTTACAACAAAAACTGGGGATATGAATTTTCAAATAAAGCTTATGATGACCTTTTATTATATGCTTATGGTGGAGGTGCACCTGCGAGTGAGATTGTTTTCTTTCTTCCTGGCCTTTTAGGCTCAGAATTGTATACGGTTGATGAACATATCGGTACTACACCAGGACTCGAACATCCATTAATGAATCATCGTGTATGGGCTCCAACACCCAATGATGGCTATTTTGCAAAACATATGGTCGACCATTTAGCGATGAACGCAGATGGTAGTGAAATTGATAAACTAATAGCTGGCGATCCTTTGCTTGCGTATTATGGTCAAATGATGCAGCAAATTCAAGCTCAAGGTTATGTTGTTGTACCTTTTGGCTATGACTGGCGCCTTGATAATGCAGTTAATGCTGAAAAGTTATCAGCTATGATTGAAACTATCCGTAATCAATACGGGATAGATAAAGTAAATATCGTTGCTCACAGTATGGGTGGCCTAATTGCTGCGAAATACTTGAGCAATGGAAATGCTGATAAAGTAAATAAAATGGTAACAATAGGAACTCCTTATTTAGGTTCACCTAAGACAGCATATGTATTTGGAACTGGACGAATTTTAGGAGGACTTGCTGGAGAAGTTATCTCTGAAAACATTGCTGGAGTTATTAATAACATGCCATCTGCATATCAAAACTTACCTTCACCTCAATGGTTTGATTTATTAGGTGAAAGTTATTTAAATGTTGAATGGGATCACAACTGGTTTACAGAAAATACGTATAAAAATTTAGAAACGTATAGTGCAACGAAAAATCTTTTAAATGAATGGCTTAACGGCAGTATGGTTAACAATGCAGAAACGTTCCATAACTCATTAGATTTATTAAATAATGTAGTAGCTCAAGACAACACTTATTTTATAATAGGTAATAACAAGCCGACAATTGGTAAAGTTAGCGTTGAAATGGATGAAACAAATGTAGGTTGGGAACTAGATAATATCAAGGATATTGATTTAGTTAGTGGAGATGGAACTGTGCCATTATTTAGTGCAACAATTGGCAACAATACTCCAGCAGATAGAACGTATTATGTAGCAGAAGAACATGATGGTTTAACTAATAATCAAGATGTTATTATGCAAGTGTTGAACATTTTAAAAGGTGATTCTAATGATCTTGCAGGAAACATTGATAGACTTCCACAAGAAACAAAAATGATAAAGTTAAAAGTTGAAAGTCCAGTAGAATTACACGTTTTAGATGCATTCGGTAAGCATATGGGACCAAATGGTTATTATGTTGAAGAAAAGATTAAAAATGGATCTTACTACTTATTAGGGGAAAATAATCATAAAAAAGTAGCATTCCTTAACAACGGCACATACCAAGTTGTTCTAAAAGGAACAGGTACTGGAACAATGGACTTCACTATGCAAGTGGTAGATGAAAACGATGCAGTACAAAAAACGATTCGTTTTAACGATGTAAACATAACTCCTACTACAATCATTAAAGCGCAAATTGTAAACGAAACAATTGTAATGTTATTAGCTGACTGGAATGGAGACGATGTTGTAGATGAAACGATCTACCCATCTTTACTTCTTAATCAAGTACAAAGTGATGATGAAACTGCTCCTGAGCTTGATGTGATTGTAGACGGCACAAAAGGAAATAATGACTGGTATGTTTCTGACGTAACAGTTGATATGGTAGCAACTGATGCTGAAACTGGAGTAAGTAAAATCGAGTATATTATCAATGAAGGCGGATTAACAAACCTATTCAATCAAAAACTCTCATTTAATCATGATGGAATTTATGAAATCCTTGGAAAAGCTTGGGATAATAATCAAAATTTCAATGAGAAATATATTGAATTGAAAATTGATAAAACAAAACCAACAATTGCTCTATCAACAATGAATAGAGTATACGCATATGGTGAGGAGTTATCAATCGAATACGTTACTAATGATAACTTATCTGGTGTTGCGACAGTCACTGCAGAATTAGACGGAAAACTTTTTGCAAGTGGTGAAACAATTAAGCTAAATAAACAAGGGTTTATAAAACTAAAGATTACTACCGTAGATAATGCCGGAAACATAAACTTTGTTTCAAGACACATTCTTGTTACTGATAAACCTTACTTATTTAGAAGATAAATAAGCAATTTAACAATTTAGAAGTTTATAAACTATTGTGAGAAATCCCCTCTGGAGATTTCTCTTTTTTATTTAGTTGATGTATGCGA
Organism: Lottiidibacillus patelloidae; assembly: GCF_002262935.1. Taxonomy (NCBI): domain Bacteria; kingdom Bacillati; phylum Bacillota; class Bacilli; order Caryophanales; family Bacillaceae; genus Lottiidibacillus; species Lottiidibacillus patelloidae. The sequence continues at coordinate 150,417 of NZ_NPIA01000004.1, forward strand.
AATCACTCGGCGTATGTATGGTGAAAATGGCTACCGTACCAAAATAAAAAAAGTGAATGTATCTATATAGGTGAGGAGGGATTTGATGAAAATATCAAAAAAAGATTACAACACTTTTATGGATTGGGCACAGAAATATTTTAGGAAGGCTAGAGAAGCGACAAGTGATACGGTACTAGAAAAGTTTCAGAAAGAGTACCGAACTGCAACGAAGCGAATGAAAAAGCATACTAAAAATATTGGTCTAAAAGCATATATAGGTAGGCATATCTTCAGAAACTCGCCTTGGTTAAAAAGTGTAAAAGGGATTTGGCAGGTAAATCCTGGCGAAGACTTTTGTGCCTATTGTTTAAATGAACTTGATAAGGAGATTTACTTATTTGATTTAAATGACCACTACTATTGTGACTATGAATGTATGGAAGAAATGTTTTCATTAATGAGTGAGCTGGAAGACGATGAAGAAAAACAGCACCTCGCTGTAGAAGTAGAAGAGCCGTGGGATAGCTATTGGTCTGATTGCCAAATGTTGTTCGATCAATTTCGCGACTTAAAACCTGATTCAAGATATTACGTATCGAAAGAAGTTGAAGCAACCGCAGAAAATCACCTTGATATTTTATTACTTATCCAAAGAATTAAACATGTCATTTATAGCGGAGTTTATGACTCTGTCTGGATGAATGGTGGTCATGATGGACCGTCCGCTTGGCACACGTATCAAATGCTCCAATCGTTAGAAAAAGATTTAGAAAAGTTACAGGAGTTAGAAGAAAAGATGAAAGATAAGCGTGAACCACAAAAGGTAGTCTACCGTATATGGAATTTTGCTAGTACATTGCCGGAAAAACGATCTAGAAGCATGTTTAATAGGTTAAGACGTAAGTACAAGTGTGGAGAATTTAAGGAAGTGAATGCTAGCTTATGGGACGTAGAGGACGAAGCAGTAATGCAATATATTGTTGGTTGTTTTAAAGATGTGAGATTACCGTATTCTGTTGAAAAGCAATTGTATTGTGAATTATGTGAAAAACCATACAGCAATATTGAAACTAATTATAACCGTGGTAAAGATGATTACTACTACTGTGATGATTGCTATAGGTACTATAAGGATGGGTTTAAGTAATGCTCAAACAAAGAAAAATGAAAAAGATACAAAACTAACGTGTATCTTTTCCATCTAGTTATTTATATAAAAATGTTACGTAATAAGTTTACGGAATAAAGGAGACCTATTTATATTTCTTTTCATATTATTTATCTCTCGAAGCGTTGCCCTTAATTCGTTACTTTTTAAGAAGATAGCTTCAACTAGTTTCGTAACTTCATAGGAAGCTTCAATATCTAAGGTTTCATCGTCTGTGTGTTCATTCATATAACCAGCAGATAGGTTAACGCTTTGAATATTATGCTCAGCCCATATTTTTGTATCACTGCTTCCACCTGAAGTTGCTTTCCAATAAGGCATCCCACTATCACTTGCTACCTTTTCAATGAAATCACTATAGGCTTTATCACAAAATGGAAATGCACCATAGCAAGAGGTCACAATGTCACCTTTACCGCGGCGATCAACGACTAGTGCAGCGTCTACTCCCCAAAGAAAATAATCGTTTACGTTTCTTGCACCAAGCAACCCTATCTCTTCTTCAACCGTAAAAACAAATTTTACTTTTCCATTAAAATGTGTTTGTGGGAGAAATTTTGCCACGGTTAATAGTATTGCAATTCCGGCTCTGTCATCAGCACCTAAAATACCATTGCTACTACTCCAAATCGGACCATCTTTAACTATTGTTCGCTCCGAAGCAAATGCTTCAAATGTATCTAAATGAGCATTTAATAAAATTGTCGGCCCATTACCATTTCGAAACGTCTTTTCCGCTAATAAATTACCATATTGGTCTTCCGTTATATGATCAACAAATGGAGTCAAATAATCACGAATAAACGACCTAATTTTACTTTCATTCCGACTTTCTCCATTAATAGATAGTAATTCTTCTAATAAGGTGTTGAAGTGTCCTTTTTTAATTGCCTCACTGTCTTCATTTAAGGTCGAGCAATCAATCAGACTAAGTTCTTCGGCATAATTTAATAATTGCGGAAGAGAACAACGGAAATTAATTGTGTAACATCTTTCAGATTCACGTAACGTGATGGAGCCATCATTTATTGCTGTTACTAATGTTATCAACTGTTCTATGTTCTTTGTCTTTTTTACTACTGCCTTTGCACTTCTTATAGAATGGCCGTCACATGAGCTAGTTGTTTCAAAGCCTAAACTGTTAAGTTGACGAACGATTCCAGCAATATACGTATCTAATTGGGAAATGTCGGCTTGTTCCCATATATTTTCTGTTCTTCCGCGACGCTCAAAATCTAAGATATCAATCCACTTTTCTTCACTAATTGGAGCTTGGTAAATAAATAAGTGACCACTAATTAAAAAATGATCTACACGAGCTTTCTCTAAGCTTGAAGTTAGATATTTTATATTTTCTGCTGTTTCCCCTTCCAAACTAAACTGATTCTCCTTAGCTTCTGTTATTAACCAACCATGACGAATAAATAATTCATTCCACGTTTTCATTAACAATCATCTCCTTTTTGATTTGTAAATACATTATCTCAAGGTGTTGATGACACACCTGTCATCGAAAAGAATTGGAGCTAGTTAAGCAAATATAATAGTGGAACTTCCGAAGTGTTAATTAACAATAAAAGCCGAAAAACCGATTACGAAAGGTAAAAGGTTCTCCGGCTATATTTTTAAGATAAGATAAATGAGCGGTCGCTTCGATAAATTACAGTATACGGATGTAACTCCGTATAATAGTATGCAATATTTTTTTGAACTCTTGAATTTTCAATTAACGTGGTCCCGGTAATAAGTGATGCAAGTTTGCTGCGAAGTCTCGTGATATTTTGGGTGTAAGTATTATTAGGAATCTCATCATTGTTATTGCTATTACTAAAAAGGTCAAAGAACGCATGCTTGGTAACAGGGGTATCTTTTGAACTAAACAATAGTAAATAACGTAGTAACTCCCCTTGATTTACACTTAATGAAGTCTCTTTACCTCTATAAGAGACAGAAATTTGCTGATCAGAAAAATAAAGGATTAATCTATTTGATTCGTAATCTATTATTTCTTCAACATCCGCAGGAGAACATTGCCTGCTACCAGTTGCACTTGTTGCTGTAAATGCGTTTTCCGATAAATAGTTATTATTTTTCATGATTTTTTCATAAAGTGGTGACAGTTCAGCAGTAGGAATGGGAGAGATTTCCCCTTGTTCTTCTAAAATACTCTGTGTGTTTTGGACAATATAAAGAGCACTATTCACTAAATATAATTGTGCATGATATCGTTGCTGCTCAGTGAGTTTAAAGGTAGAGGTTGATGAGGACAGCGCGTTTTCAAAATACGAAATTGCATCTGTATAATTCGCTTCTTTATAGGAAAGGAATCCGAGTCGATAATTTGCTTGTGGGATATCTCGGTCATAAGAAAGTGCTTTTTTCAAAGTTTGTTTAGCAAGCGTATCATCTTGTGACATTTCCGTCTTTAAATATGTACCATACTGCACAAGGTTAAGTAATAATTTTCTTTTGATTTCCTCTAAGATATATTGGTATTCACTGTCTCTGTTTTTTCGAACTTTCCGATATAACACTTCATATAATTCAACTAGTTTTTGACCCGTCATAGGCATATCTTCCGACCGCTGGGAGAGTAATTCTTGTTCCAAATCGAGTAATTCTTCTTCCGATAACTTTGAAAGTCGAAGTGTTTTCATAGTGTCCTCCTTTAAATTGAAAACTGTGAGTTAAATTAACGCTGAATTCAAATAAGTGAGATATTAATTAAGAAAAATGGACTTCACCTTACAATATAAGGTGAAGTCAAAAACTATTAACAACAGGGAATAATTAATTCTTGTACAATAGATTCGATTTATTAAGAATGGTTTCCTTCTTTCTTTTCATCTGCACAGCAAGCGTCTTCATCTTCCTTTGCCTCTGCTGTTGTTTCCTCTACTTCCTCAATCACTAAATTACAGCACTCTTCTTTGCCCTTCTTTTTCTTTGAGAAAAATCCTTTTAACATGATTAAAAACTCCTTTAAATTTTTATATTTATATTAAATAGAAAATAAATCCTGAAAGGGATGCCATCGTAAAGACGGAGATTATAAACGTAATGACTAGTTCTTTTTTGAATATCGATTTTAATAAAATAATCTCTGGTAAACTGGCACCTGCTGAACTAATGAGTAAAGCCATGACAGATCCAGTTGCCATTCCATTCGTAATTAAAATTTGGGATATCGGGATCATGGTTGAGAGGCGAATATATAGTGGGATACCGATAATTGCGGCAACGGGAACGAGCCACCATTTTTCACTTCCTAATGTGTTGGCAATCCAATCTGTAGGAACTAAGCCGTGAATAGCTGCACCAATACCAGCGCCTAGTAAAAGATATGGAAAAACTTCTTTCATTAGTACGACTGTTTCTTGCCATGCTTCTTTTACATTAAATCTTTTCGTTTCTTGCTTGCCACCTTTAATGACAACATTTTTGACAGCCCGCTCAAACCCAAGTGCTTCTAAAGTGAAACCGATGAGAACGGCAAGTGTTGCGGTAACGATTGTGTAAATAAAAGCTACCTTCCACCCTAAAATAACACCCATAATGGTTAAAATAGTTGGATCGAGCACAGGGGAAGCAAATAAAAAGATCATGACAATCCCGAACGGCAATTTTTTCTTTAACATACCTACGACTACTGGGATCGTTGAGCAGGAGCAAAATGGGGTTATGAAGGCGAAAAGTAGTGCAGCTAAAGCGGCAAAAGCTTTGTTTTTGCCAGAAAGTTTTTGCTCGATTTTTTCAAAAGGCAGTAAACCTTGTAGCAAATTAATGACAAAAGAAACAACGATAAACAAGACAGTTAACTCAAGTGCAATCCATAAAAAGCTTTGAAAAAAATCGTTTAACATGGAATTCAACCCCTTATATCAAAATTATTTGTTTTATATATCAAAAAAAATTGATGTATTGCGCAAAAAAGATTACTTGCTATCTGGGCGAAATAAACAACAAAGCTCTTCAGATAGTAAGTGATTCACTTCTTTTTCATTTACTTTATAGAAGTTCCAAGTCCCGCGCTTTTCTCTGGTAATTAAATTAGCATCAAGTAGCATCTTTAAATGGTAAGAAAGCTTTGACTGTGGCATATCCATTTCAGGAGCTAAATCACAAACACAAACTTCGCCGCGAGCAGTTAAAATGTTCAAAATCTGCAGCCTCTTTTTATCAGCAAGCGCTTTGAACTTCTTCTCGTATGTTTCAAGTGTTTTTTCTAAAGATAGATCAATTAAAGGGATTTCTTTTTTCATGAGAATGACCTCCTTAAAGAGTATACATCAAATTATTTTGATGTTTATATATGTATTGTATGCCAGTGATTTCCAAGTGTCAATATAATAACACTAGTAGGATTTATAAATTGTTTTACTTTAGTTATTATAAAAAGTATAATTAATTGTAAAAGTTTGTTAAAAATGTATTTTTTTCATCTTTATACATAATATTGGTGGAATATAGTTAGGTGTTGTTAAATATTATTTATAAACAAATAAAATAAAAGTGGTGGATGAATTGAGAAAAGAAAATATTGAAATAAAAGATTACCTTAATGAAAAAATTTTAAAACAAAAGAATAGAGGGGACTGGTATGAAAAGCCTGGAGAAAATTATGGGACAAAACTTCAAAAGCTTATAGGGCAGTATTATGAAGATAATAAAAATAAGTACTTGATTAAGCATGTTGAAGTTACCTTGGATCCAAATTCTCCCAAACCTGATATTCAATTAACATTTATTAATAACACCCAAGAAAATATTGAAGTTAAAAGCTGTAAAAATAAAAAATTAGATGGTGTAACTATTTGTAACAGTCCATATTTATTAACTGATACAAGAACTTTTTTGGTTAACTACATTTTTAAAGATGGATTACTTTATGTAAATAATTTATATGATACAGAGTTACACAGGTTAACTACTATTCAGGAGAAAGGTAAATATATCGGAACAATTAAGTGCACAAGGGATACGGGAAAAAAGGTAAAAGGGAGGTCATTTTCAAATTTCTTAACAACAAAACCTCAAGATGATTATTCTCTGGAAGAATTGAAAAGTCCAGCTCTCATTCGTAAGACAATATTAATGTATTCAGTTTCAAAATTGGTAGATCAAGAACATAAGTTTACTAATGATGAGATTATTGAAGCTGTAAATTGTCTTAAAGCCCATTCTAAGAATTAAAAGTTTACTAATGAAGGAAGAAGTATAATAGTGAATTAGTCACTATTATACTTCTACATATTCCTGTTCAATCATCTGATTACTATCAATGTCTATTCTTAAAGGGAATAGTTGTCTAGCTATTTGGTATGCCATTAATACTGGAACAGCGTTTCCTATTTGACGGTAACACGCAGAGTTAGATCCAATAAAAATAAAACTATCAGGAAAAGTTTGAATTCTTGCAACCTCTCTAATAGACATTCTTCTATGAGCATTGGGGTGAGGGATTATTAAAGGCCCACCGGTTCCACTACCTCTCCCCATAATTGTAGGTGAGTGTTTTTCCCAAAAGGTTGGTCTATTTCCTACTCTATTATTTAAAGAAACTTTACATTTTGTTCCATAATGATTATATAACCCGTCTATTCCATCATCTTCTTTATGAATATAATCGGTTGGTAGATCAGATATTGCATCTCGCAATGTAGTATGTTTAATTGGTTTATCATAAGAGGGTAAAATAATATTATCTTTATCTATTGGTATATCATTCTTCCAGCTATTATATAAAATATCTATTTTATTGTGCGGTGAAATATCATTTATTAATTCACCTTCTGAGGAATGAGTAGGTCTAACTAAGAGCTTTTTTCTATATGGCGCGTTATGCAATGTATTATCTAGTAAACTTAATTTCGCAGATTCAACTAGGTCATTTCGAACGCCATATATAATTACTCTTTCTCTACTTTGAGGAACTCCATAATCTAAAGAGTTTAAAACGTTATAGTATACCGTATATCCTGGGCCACCTAATTTAGTACCTGTTAACTCTAAATCTGTAAGTATCATTTCTAGTACTTTACCTTTTTCTATATTCTCTAAACCTTTTACATTTTCTAATAAGAAAAAGGGTGCGTTTTTGGCCTCTATAACTCTCAATAATTCTAAATATAAATAATTTCTTTCATCTTCCATGTTTCGATCTACGTTTGCAATTGAAAAACCCTGACAAGGGAAACCACCGATAACTATATCTCCATCGGGGATCATCTTGTTTAATTCAGCATAGTCATTTGGGAGCAAAGTACTAATGTCGCCACATGTTATATGTGTTTTATTATTATTTTGGTCTTCTAAGTTATACTTATAAGTCTCTACTGCTGCCGAATCGAAATCATTTGCCCAAACAATCTCATGTCCCGCTAATAAAAAACCTAAATCCATACCACCTGCTCCAGAAAAAAGTGATATAACTCTCATTTGTTTACCTCCCTTAACTTTAATATATACTCAATTTAATTCACTTAACTATTATCCAAAAATTAATAGATAATTCTATTATAGATAAATACTCTTCCAAATCAATTCCAACATCATTATTAGTATATTTTGTTAAAAACAAAAACTATTAATTCTAATATCATAAATTAAATATATATACATATAATAGCATGATTTAGTATTATGGACAAATAATTAAGAACATACATTCTCATTTAATGAAGTGATTTTCCTTGTAGATGTAAAAAAGGAATTCGCTACTGTTTTTATTTCGTAGCTTCTTTGGCTAATAAAGGTTTTCAAGCTCACGAGTATAATGATGTAATAAATGGAAATGAAGATAAAGGAAGTTACGATATGAACGAAAAAGAACTTAAAGATAAACTATCCAATATAACAATTTGGAAAAAAGGTGAGCAACGCGCCTCACACAAACCTTTGCTCTTTTGTATGCACTAGCAGAGTTGCAATGGCATAGCACTGTGCTCCATGCATCATAAGTTATTTGACCGTGGCGTATTTACACTTTCAGATAGCCAAGTCTTCCTCGTTGCTGAAGAAGCGCATGGATCTAATGGCTTTAATGAATGGCTCATGAAATACCATGGCCATCAAATTCGTAAGCCTATTCACCCAGACTATCAGCCAAATAAAATTTTCCTCGGTTGGCATGTGCGGGAAGTATTTAAAGGGCCGGAGAGGTATGTTGTTAGTTAACTAGTTTTTAAGAGGGGAATGAAAACATAGCACTCAAGCTATTTTCCGTTTCCTTCTCCTTTTTCCCCTAACTATTCCCACTCCTCCACTTCCTCCTCAGAAAATAGAAAAGTTACCGCTGCAAAGAGCGCGATGGCTCCGTCAAAAAGCCCAAACAAAACAGCAAAAACAGGGTGTAGTCCCAATTTAATAAACAATAAAATACTGAGTGCAAAAACAAAAATCGCAAATCCGAACGCAATGATATTCTTGATTTTCTCCATCTTTTTCTCCTTCCGAAGACCTCTCGTTTTCCAGTGAACTTAATTAAAGACACCTTTTCATAAATTTTTGTATATACATAAAAATGATTACCTTTTATTGCCGTCTCTTTCGTGTTTAAAGTAGACAATCTTTAAATCTATTTTCTTAGTGATACTATAACAAATTTTGATAGCTATTATTCTTATCTACAACTTATGAATTGAGGGATTTCTATTGTCTTTTTTTAATAAAGTAACTTGCATTTCGTTTGTTTTTATATTAATTGCATTTATTTCTTCGTGTAGTAGTACTGAAGATACACCAGTTGAGGACCCGACAATTGTCGCTTCATTTACCCAGCAAGGAGATAAGGTGACAATTACTTGGAGTAGTAACATTACCATATCAGCAGAGCATTACGGTCAAGATCATGTCGAGGGAGAGGGGCATGTCCAAGTTTTGGTGAATGGGAAAGAGGTAGCAACATTAAAGAACAGAGACCCGTACATCATTGAAGGGTTAAGCCCCGGAACACATGAAATAAAGCTAGAACTTCGAAAAAATAATCTTGAACCATATGGAGTTGAAAGGTTAAAAGTAATCGTCGTTAAGGCTAAAGCTTTTAAAGCAACATTAGATGCTGAAATTGTCCAAAGTGGAAATAATGTCACGATTACCTTGGATACCAATGTCAAATTCTCAGCTGAAAATTACGGTGGAGCTCACATAGAGGGTGAAGGTCATGGGCATATTTTTGTAGACGGAGTAAAAGTATTTGAGATAATTACGAATGAGCCACTCACTATTGAGGGCTTAACTGCTGGAAAGCATGTAATTGAGATTACTTTACAAAAAAATGACCATCGATCTTATGGCGTATCTAAAAGGATTGAAGTTGAAATAAAGTAAGCAATAGAAGGAGTTAGTGGTTTGATAGCGCTAGTTCCTTTTCTATTCATTTTGTTTGTTCCAATTCTTTTTCTTAGTTGTATTGGTTTTACCAATTACTTAAAAATGTTAAACTGTACATATTGTCTTTTAAAAAGTCACACCATAAAGAGGTTTAGAATTCTTAATGAAGTTAAAAAATTACTTATTAGAAGAGAAATTATTAATATATAGTTTGTTTGCATTCATATTGGTTTCAATTTTATCTATTATTAGCAATATTTTAATAGGGTTTGCCTTTTCAATAAACTACAAATGGTTTGGTTCGATTATTTTTTCTGCTATTGCTTTGAAATTAGCGCTTAATAAAACGTACTTAACTCCGATTAAATATATTATGAGTAGTTTTATTTTATTTGTTTTCTTACCGATTGGATACATTACATCGGGAGGATCGATACTTGTAGTAGGCTATTTATTAATCGTAGCTAATATGATAAATTATTTATTTTCTGGGAAGTCACGTGTCTTCTTTAACGCATCTATTGTTATTGTGTTTTTCGCAATGATTTTCTTAAAAGAGAGCTATCCAAGTATTTTTCCAGTATTCACCGAAAGGCAGCATTTTTTTGATGCTCTTTTTCAAGTGCCAATCATTCTCTTTCTTTCATTTTTAATGTTATCTGTTTTCTCCAATGCATATCGCAATGAGAGAATAAAATTAGAAGAGTATGGGAAGTTACTGAATGAGAAGAATAAAGAACTTGAGAAACTTTCCGTAACCGATCATTTGACCGGATTGTACAATCGTAGGTATATTTTTAGTCTTCTTGATGAAATTAGCAAGGATAAGACAAATTCTGTAATTATTTTGGTTGATTTAGATAATTTTAAGCAAGTAAATGATCGTTTTGGCCATGATGCTGGTGATAAAGTGATATTAGATTTTAGTGATAAGATAAGTGCTGTCATTGGCGACAAAGGAATTGTCGGCAGGTACGGTGGAGATGAATTTCTTATCATACTTCAAGACGTTAACTTAGTTGAAGGGGAAAAAATTGCAAACCACATACTAGAAGAAATAAGTAAGTTAACATTTGAATTAGATTTTAACATTAGTGTTAGTGGTGGGGTTACCCTTTATGATGGTAAGAAAAACATAAAAGAGGTTATCTCAAGTGCTGATCAGTTACTTTATAAAGTGAAATCTAGTGGAAAAAATGACATAATGATTGAGAGTTAAACGAACGCCACCTTACTATTGTGAGGTGGCATTTTACTATTCATTTGCTTGATAATGCTCGAAACAAACGCAGGACATGATGTATAATAGTAATCGTATATAGATGAAAAAATAGAAGTTTAATAAAAAACCTTGAATTTTCATAAAGAAAGAGAGTGTTAGTCATGGGTCGTAAGTGGAATAATATTAAAGAAAAGAAAGCGTCAAAAGATGCTAGTACTAGTAAGATATACGCAAAATTTGGTCGTGAAATTTATGTAGTTGCCAAGCAAGGCGAGCCAGATCCAGAATCAAACCAAGCGTTAAAATTCGTTTTAGAGCGTGCGAAAACATATAGTGTACCAAAAGCAATTGTTGACCGTGCGATTGAAAAAGCAAAAGGTGGCGGCGAAGAAAACTATGATGAACTTCGTTATGAAGGCTTCGGTCCTAATGGAACGATGTTAATCGTAGATGCGTTAACGAATAACGTAAACCGTACTGCTGCTGAAGTTCGCTCGGCATTCAATAAGAACGGTGGAAACATGGGTGTGAATGGCTCAGTAGCATACATGTTTGATGCGACGGCAGTTATTGGTCTTGAAGGAAAATCTTCTGATGAAGTACTTGAGCTGTTAATGGAAGCTGACGTCGATGTCCGTGACATTATTGAAGAAGATGATTCGGTTATTGTATATGCAGAGCCGGATCAATTCCATGCTGTGCAACAAGTTTTTAAAGACGCTGGGGTTGAAGATTTCACAGTTGCAGAGCTAACAATGCTTGCACAAAATGATGTAACATTATCAGAAGAAGACCAAGCGCAGTTTGAAAAGCTAGTTGACGCACTAGAAGATCTAGAAGACGTACAGCAAGTGTACCACAACGTTGATTTAGGGGAATAATACATGGAAAGCAGTCCTTCGGGGCTGTTTTTTTGTTTAGATAAATAAGATAATACACTAGATTTTTGAAGTGACGTAGCAGGGCTAAAACCATAATAGTAGAATGTATCTAAGATGACTACTTTTAGCAGGGTAATTAAACTCGTAAGAAGCGGAATTGCAGTTTAAATATTGAGGAGTGTTAAGACCGTGAGCGAAAAGAAAACATTAATAGAAGCTTATAAAGAGGCAAACTACAAAATACTAGGACATGGTGCAAGAGATGTTCAAACATTGCAAGATGCTTTTTCAGAAGTAGATGGTAATCTGGAAAGCGATATTTATGGCACAGGTAAAATAATCGAAGAATTCCAAGAAAAAATGGCAAACATTTTGGGGAAAGAAGCATCAGTCTTTTTCCCGAGTGGGACGATGGCTCAGCAAATTGCCCTCAGAATTTGGTGTGATGAAAAGGGGATAAAGAAAGTAGCTTATCACCCTTTATGTCACCTTGAAATTCATGAAGAAGACGGATTGAAGGAATTACATCAAATTGAACCGATTCTTCTTGCTGACAAAGATCGTCTTATTAGATTAGAAGATGTCACAAATATACAAAAAGATATATCATGCCTTTTGCTCGAGCTACCACAAAGAGAAATAGGTGGGCAATTACCTAAGTACAGTATGCTTGAACAAATTTCAACCTATTGTCGTGAAAGAAATATTAAGCTTCATTTGGATGGTGCAAGACTGTTTGAAATCTTGCCTTACTATGAGAAGACTGCTGCTGAAGTTTGTAGTCTTTTTGACAGTGTCTATATTTCTCTTTATAAAGGAATTGGTGGAATAGCAGGAGCAATTCTAGCTGGTGATAAGGAGTTTATAAAAAAATCAAAAGTTTGGAAAAGGCGTCATGGTGGTGACTTAATTAGTCTTTATCCTTATATCATTTCTTCGGACTATTATTTTAATCAGCGCATTAATAAGATGGAGGACTACTATAAAGAGGCAGGAGAGCTTGCTAAGTTATTTAACAGTTGCCATGCAATCAAGACGAAGCCAGAACTTCCTGTTTCAAATATGTTTCATGTACATTTTTTGTTACCAAAAAAAGAAGTAGAGCAGATATTAATAAAAGTTTATGAAGAGACTGGAGTAGGAATAGCTCCTTATTTGCGAGAAATGAATGAAAAGGAATGTTATTACGAAGTTAGCATTGGTGATATGTATTCGAAAGTACCAAAAGACGAGCTAAATAAGTCTTTTGCCATGCTTGATAAAGATCTGCAACAAGCGTCCAAATAATTGATTTAAATGCAGTCCTATTTTGGGCTGTTTTTTTGTTTTTAAGAAAATTAAAGGTGTTTCTTCAGCATAACTAGAAAGTAGTTACCAACAATAATTTATGGGTGGAAGGTTGAGCGTATTGAAAGAAAAGTTTGATAGAATTAGCAATAAGTTAATTAATAATAATTACTCATCCCTTTTAATATTCCTTTTTTGTCTTGTAGCAATAGCTGTTGCTATGTTTTTATTCTTTATCGTCGCTGGAATAATAGGTGCAGTTTTTTACGGGACAAATTATGATGCAGTTAAAAGTTTCCTAGATGGTCCCATAGCTTCTTTTATAGGTATTCTTCCAATGCTGGCTAGTATTTTTGCTTTACTAGTTTCTCTCGTTGGAGTAATCATTGCCTTAATGCAAATCAAAAGTCACCAAGCAAAGATAGTACCGATTATTGGGTTGCTTTTAAATAGTTTAAACGTAAGCTTGTTTTTTAGTATTATCATACCGTAATAAGTAACGGAGGTATCAGCGATGTTTCAAAAATATAAAAAGTTTAATTTCATTCTTTTACCTTTATATCTATTTTTAGGTTTAGCAATGACATTAGGCATCTTGTTAACGTTTGATGAAGAGATGTATTTCGAACCCGTGTTTTATTTGATCCTTCAATTTTGGGGTATAATAGGTATAGTAAATCTAGTATATTTTATTATGAAACGTAAAGAAGTTGGAAACGGGAAGGCATTTCTTCAAATGTTCTTTTTAATTCCAGTTCCATTTGTAATACTAGCACTTCTAATGAGAGTTGTTATGCCAATATTAATTAAACTTCAATAACTGTAAGGGTGTTTCTATGAATAAAATTATCGTAGTTGGTGCTGGAATTCTTGGCGCATCGACTGCTTATCATTTAGCGAAAGCGGGCGCAGACGTAACGATTGTTGATCGAAAAGACAAGGGACAAGCAACTGATGCAGCGGCTGGAATTGTTTGTCCATGGATATCGCAACGCCGTAATCAAGCATGGTACAAGCTCGTGAAAGGTGGAGCAAAGTATTATCCTGAACTAATTGCTCAGTTAGAAGCAGACGGTGAAACAGATACAGGTTATCGCCGCGTTGGTGCGATTAGCTTACATACCGATGAAAAAAAGTTAGAAAAAATGATTGAACGAGCAACAAAGCGTCGTGAAGAAGCACCTGAAATTGGTGAGATTAAACGACTATCTCCAGATGAAACAAGAGCAATGTTTCCGCCGTTATATGAAGAATATAGTGCTGTTTATATAAGTGGTGGTGCGCGGGTGAATGGTCGAGCTCTTCGTGACTCACTAGTGAATGCTGGCAAAAAGCATGGAGTGAAAGTTCTCGAAGGAAATGCCGAGTTAATGTTTAACGGAAATAGAATTACGGGTATTAATTATAATGAGAGTACTCTTCAAGCAGATAAAGTTATAGTAACTGGAGGAGCTTGGGCGAAGAAGCTAATTGAGCCGCTTGGGATAGAATTTTTAGTTACCCCGCAAAAAGCACAAATTGTTCATTTAGAAATGCCAAATACTGAAACAAACGACTGGCCAGTAGTGATGCCGCCAAATAACCAATACATGCTCTCTTTCGGTGATGGTCGAGTTGTTGTCGGGGCAACGCATGAAGATGAAGCTGGCTTTGATAATAGAATTACAGCGGGTGGTATAAATGAGATTTTAGGAAAAGCGCTTGATGTCGCGCCTGGCCTTGCTGAGGCGACGATGGTGGAAACACGTGTAGGTTTTAGACCATTTACACCAGGATTTCTACCAATAATCGGCCCACTTCCTACTTATGAGGGCATATACGTAGCCAATGGGTTAGGAGCATCTGGCTTAACGAGTGGTCCATATTTAGGCGCACAACTTGCGAATCTTGCTTTAGGTAAAGAGATAGATCTTGACTTGCGAGACTATGACGTAGCAAAAGCCTTAACAATGGTATAATAGTACTAAGTAAGAAAATATTGCTAGTAATAGGGAAGAGGTTTATTATGGAAAGTTTTCAAAAAACACAAGTAATAAATGCTGCACCTAGAGAAGTGTACAAAGCTTTTACTACAGAAGAAGGTTTGCGTGGGTGGTGGACACCTGATTGTGACGTTGGCGAGAAAGTGGGCGACGTGCATCATTTTCGATTTTCTAATGGTGACTTCAACAAGTTGGAAATCGTAGAGTTAAAACCAAATGAGCGGATTCATTGGAAGTGTATTGATGGCTGGGACGAATGGATTGGAACGG
The DNA here is from genome assembly GCF_002262935.1 of Lottiidibacillus patelloidae. Taxonomy (NCBI): domain Bacteria; kingdom Bacillati; phylum Bacillota; class Bacilli; order Caryophanales; family Bacillaceae; genus Lottiidibacillus; species Lottiidibacillus patelloidae. The sequence continues at coordinate 165,540 of NZ_NPIA01000004.1, forward strand.
AGATTATTGTCAATTTCGTCAGAACTGAAAATGGAAATACAACGATGTTCTTTATGCACAAAGGTTTAACTCCTAATAAGCTATGTTATAAAGGTTGCAAAAAAGCTTGGAGTGAATACATATCACAAAGCATAAAAGGGTATGTGGAAACTGGTAAAGGGAAACCTCATATTCCGGAGGCGGAAAATGTAATAGCGTTAAAAAAAGCTTGAGAAAACATTCTCAAGCTCTTTTTTATTAATCCCCCAACAAGTATTGCAACACATCAGGTATTCTCTTTTTAAAGTCATCGTAATGATGTTTTGCCCCTGTAATTACTTCAAAGCGAAAGTTTTTCACTTCTTTTTCCATTAATAGATTTACAACCTTCTCATTTGATTGAAGGAAATTTTCACTGATCACTGCATCTTCACCAGCTTCTGTTGTTCCACAATCTAAATAAAATCTCTCAACATTAGCGAGATTAACAGAACTCACTAGTTCCTCCATCTTTTCTTGGTTTGCATAAAAGGCAGTAGAAATACCAGCAATTCTCGTAAAAATGTTAGGGTAAGTACAAGCGGCATAAACGGAAATTAAGCCACCAAGGGAGATTCCCACCATAAAAGTTCGGTCTACTATTGTTCGATACTTTTCATCAATTACAGGTTTAAGCTCATTAACGATAAAGTCGACATAGTCTTTTCCTTTTCCACCATATGTTTCAGTCCGCCCGAAAACGTCTCTACTAAAAGCACCATTTTCCCAAGGGCATAACTCATTGGCCCTTTCTTCAGTAGAATCGATTCCAACGATAATAACATCTAGTGGATGCTCTTCTAAGTATTTTTTTAACTCTAATGATTGCCCACTTTTCGTTGCGGCATCTTCATTAGAAAATAGGTTTTGCCCATCGTGCATATATAAAACAGGATAAGTTTTATCGAATTTTTGATAATCCTCAGGCAAATGTACTCGAATCGTTCGTTCTAGATTAAACGCAGTTATCTTTACGGGAAATACTTCAATCATTTCACAAGCCTCCACTTAATCAAGTGCATTGTTCCGTAACCTAATAGAAAAATTGGTATGTAAAAAATTAAATGATCTAAGGCAATACTATTTAGCCAGACGAAAACAACGATAATATAACTTGCGACTGCGCTACTCAGTGAATAAAGAAGGTTTGAATTTAAGAATCGAGCGTATAAGCCTTGCATAAAAAATAAGAATGGAAAAGTAAAGATAAGCAGTCCTATAAATGTGTCGTGCGTCGGTTCAATACGCATTTTCATACCATGAAAATAGCCAAGAACTAAAATAATAATTGGGATGACTAACGGGTAAATTGATTTAAGTTTTTGATACATAAAGAAGTCCTCCTATCTATCTATTAGACTTATATTCGTCAAGTAGATTTCATTACCTGCAAATTATTAAATCTTAAATATCCCTTTTGCTTCTAAGGCAATCTTCAAGCAATACTCACGTATGGAAGTAGCGTTTAGTTGATGAGGTTCATACTGATCATACTCTCCGTTCAAATAGGCGAATTTTGAAAAGACTTGATCTGTATGCCAACAATGAATGTGAGGGTTTTTATGGATTGAGTTTACTGAAGTGCTTGGGAAATCAAGTGAATGGTGGTCAGTACTAATGTTTTCGAGTAGATGGTTTGTTGCGATTTCTAGTGCATACATACTACTAACTCCTTTATACCAGCCTGGCCATGTTCCACTAGTATCTTTAAATACTGCGAGAATGAGATGTTTCGTTATTTCTGACGCAATACGAGACACGTCACGGACAAGTTTAGCTTGGCCATAGTGAGTCGAGCCGATGTTGTGCCAACCGCGATGTTTTAATTTGAATAAAGTTGCAGTTTCTTTTATTTTTAACTTCACACCAGCTTGGTCAGCGTATTGCCCTTTGCCAACGGTATATTCTTTCGGATAAAAGTTATTCCAGGCAGGTGTGAGAAATGTATCAACGTCAGAGCGCAATAGATAATCATAATCCTCGGTAAAGTCAGCTTCTTTTTTTGCTAGGCAGGCTAGGGAATGGATGTAAGGGTAATTTGAAAATTTCCGGTCAGGTTGAATTGCAACTTTAATACAATCATCCGGAACAATTATTAATGTGTCATCCTCTCCAAAAACGACTAAATCAGTATCCGGACTTTGGATATGCTTAAAAGAAGCATACAAGCAGCGGAACATTTTCAATTGGTCAATTTTATTATCGAGATAAACGACTACTGCACGCTTCATTTATAGCACTTCCTAAAAAGGTATTTTAAACTTTTCCATAAACCAATCGTCCGAATATTTCCGTAGTTTATTATATTTTTCTCTTTGTTCCATGACATCACTTGCCAGCACTTTTTCTTTGATAGTTTCTGCATTGGCGTTTGTTATGAGTGACAGGCACTTTTTAATTCGCGCTTTGCTGAAATGACTATATGCCATTCGTAATAAGTTGTAGTAAATGTGATCCCAATTAAGTGTAAATGGTGGCTCTCCTTCGCGAAAAACATGAAGGACAGTAGTATCAGGAGTAAGGTAGCATTTGAATCCGAACAGCCATAACTTTAAGGAAAACTCTTCATCTTCACGCCCCCATACTTGGAAGCCTCTTTCAAAGCCATTAACTGCTTCGAATGCATTTCTAGTAACAGCTAAACAGCCTCCTGCAAGTAGCGGTGATGGAGTGAGTGTTGTTATATCACTGTTCCACTTCGGATCTAAATTTTCATCCCAGCTATAACCAAAACCGACTCGGTCTGGTTGAAAGACATCAGCTATTCCAGGATTAACAGCATCTGCAGTTCCAGCCAAAATCGGAGTAATTAACTTTTCAATCCAATTTTCGAAAAAAAACAAATGAGCATCGCAAAATATAAATATTGACCCACAAGCTTTTTCCGCGCCAATATTTCTTGCCATCGCCGCACCTACTCCACTTGTCTCAAGCAGTTCAACCTTTTTATCAGAACTGTTCTTTAAAAAGTCACAACAACCGTCATCTGAATTGTCATTTACTATAATTACTTCATATGGAACTTCGTTTTTCACCTTTTTTATAGATTCAATCGTATTTTTAAGGTGAAGTCCTTCATTTTTTACAGGTATGATAATCGACACAAGTATTTTTTTCGTTTTTTCATCTAACATTATTAACCTCTTTTCTAGCAAACTAAGAAAGTAGTCCAAACTATTTTATTTATAATTCATATAGTAAATAGAGCAGCCAATTTTACAATAGAAAGGATGTGAATAGTTGGATGCCTATTTTATCTCAATTATTAGGTACAGGCCCTAATGGGGAAGTATTAACTGCTGTTCTTTCAGCTGAGCTTATGAATAGGGGAGAAATCATTGTATTACAAGTGAAAAACACAAGCCCTGTTGCAGGTAACTTACCAGGTCCTGTAATCAATGAACTCTTATTAAACATAACTCCAAAAAAAGAGAAGTTTTATATGGAGTTAAAGTCTTGTTCAAAGCAACAATGGAAAATCTATGCTCCTGAAGATGAAAAAACATTTCAAACAATTCTTTATACAAAAGAAACTGGCAAAGGATTAAAGCCCGGTGAAAAAATGGAAGTTGTGCTGAAAACATCGAAATATTTAGAGGAACAAACTTTTCTTGAAGCATTGTACAGTTCCTTAGATGGCAATTCCATTCAACTCGGAGCTGGCTTTATCAATGTTGGCAAAAAGGCTGGATGCAAAAAGGTCGGTGGAAATTATTTGTATCATAGGGTGAAAGGTAAAAACAAAACGACTTTCTTTCCACCTAAAAAAACAACAACAAAATGTCCACCACTAACAACGAAGTTTCCACCTGTCACAACAACACAGGTTCCACCGGTAACGACAACACCGCAACCTAAACCGTGTCCGGAACCAAACCCGCAAACGTGTTGCCAAGTAGTTGTTAAAGGCCGAACACAATTAGTGGGACCAGCATTGTATGACGAGAATGATCCAAACCTTTATCCAATTACGCAAGAAAGAACACTACACGTTGAAGTGAAAAAAGTACTAGCTGAAAAGGTTTTAATATGTGGTACTGTCAAGAAGGAAATTAAATATAAAGAACTTAAGAAAAACTTCCTAGGGAAAACAAATATGGTTAATGGAAGTACACATGATGAAATGGAATTTCATTGCTTTATTGATCGTGAGGATGCTAATGAAGGAGATCAATTCGAAATTGTTGGGGCGCACTTCTTAAGTAATGATATGTGCGAACCGAAAAACTTTGGTCAACATCCAAGTAACAATAAATTCCCTGTTGCATGGAGCTTTGAAGAAACAGCTGTAGTTAAAATTTGTATTCGTAAAAAACTATAGAGACTGTTAATTTTCTTTTTCAGTAATAAATACCTTTTCAAAAGATAAATTTTTCACTTTTGCAAAAAGATCTCTTTTCAGAAAAGGGGAAATATAAGATTTTATAAAAGAAGGTGTAAGCTCTTGCTGCACCTTTTCTTGTATATTCATTTTCCAATACGCTTTTGCTGGCACAAGTAATTGTGACTTAATAATGTCAAATTCAAGTTGACTGAGAGGTCGTATTTGATGATAAGAGCGCAGTATATCCGAAATGTATCTCCCATCAGTTCCCATATGAAGTTGAATAAGAAAAATTAAGTCTGTAATTCGTATATTAAAGTTCACGTTATCGAAGTCAATTAGAAAAGCATTGTTGTTTGGTGAAAGTATAATATTTGAGTAGTTGTAGTCTCCATGGACAAAAGCTTGTTCTTTCTGTTCACTATTCCACAATTTCTTGTATTTTTGGTAAGGAAAGAAACTGATTGCTTCTTCAAATAGTTGGATTGCTGTAAGGAGCTCATGGTAACTGTACTTTCGCTGCAAATACAGCAATCGTTCTAAAATCATACTGTTGTAATACGGTCCAATCTTCACGTGCAAGAATTGCGGTGGTTTATGGAATGATGACCGGACCCTAACCTCTTTATTTACATTTAATTTCAAAGAATAATTATGCAAGTTTGCAAGTGCTTGAGCAGCTTTTTTTAATTGGTTTAAATTAGAAAAATTGAAAGCTTCTCCATTTATCCAATCAGCCAGAAAGTACGTATGATTATTGTGACTTATAAGTAGTTTCTTCTCAATTGTTGGTATAATCGTGTATGTTGATTGGAAGTTATTTCCTTGTAAATGGTGCAAAACCTCCATTTGAAAATGAAGAGATTCATGCTCTTTATTTTTATATTCTTTTAAACAATAATCTCCTTCGCTTGATGAAATTTTATAAACCTTTCTAATCTTTTCAATTTTTAATGGCTTAATATTGTAATATTTTTCTAAAATGTTAGTTATGTCCTGCAAATAATCACCTCGATATTATCTAAGTTATTCAATTAGCTAGTAAAGGTTTCTAGGGTAGTGCCGTGCCACTTGAAAGAAAATAAAATAATATAATTTATATCGAGTGTCATCGAACATCAAGGAGTTGACGAAATGGTTAAAGTTTCGGTCGTCTTGCCATTATGTAATGAGCAGGAAAACATTAGAGCAATCGTTACAGAAATAAAAAAATTACAACCATATGAAATAATTGCAGTCGTCAACGGTTCAACAGACAATACGAAGAGAATTGTTGAAGATATGCATTGTAAGATTTATGAATATAAAGAACCTCTAGGACATAACGTCGGCAGGGCTATCGGTGCACGTCATGCCACAGGTGATATTTTACTATTTTTAGATGGTGATATTGTTATTAAGGCATCTACTTTAAAAATTTTTATTGAAGCTATAGAACAAGGAAATGATATTGCCTTAAATCAATTAAGTTACTTCTGGGATAAAGTTAAGCCCCCACACCATATTTCCATTGCTAAAAGAGCGTTAAATATTTTGAGTAACTACGGTGAACTATCGATTAATTCATTTGTAGCTATTCCTCATGCAATGAGTAGAAATGCTTTAAATAAGATTAAGTGGTGGAATTTAGCTTTTCCACCAAAAGCACAAGTAATTGCGATGGAACAAAAACTGTCAATTACCTGCCCAATTCTAGTTGATGTAGTTTCTAAAAATAAAATTCGAAAGGACCAACATCAAACGATAGCTAAAGGCACTCCATATGATATCAGTTCAAGCCGGATTATCGGTGATCATTTACAAGCTTTAGCTTATCTTACTAGGAAGAAGGAAGGTGAGGGGATAGGTTCGCCTATATATAATAATGCAACCCTTCTTCCTCAACAGAAGAACGTAACAAGTGGAAAATGTAGTGTAATAATTTCGTTTCAGACAGGCGAAATGAAAGCTCAATTGCTAGAAAATATAATGCTAGCAAAAATAAACGATATTGTTGTTGTTATTAGCGATAGTGATAATCATGAAGCTTTACTTGATAAATATAATGTGAAAATTGTGCCAGTATCTGATTTACTCCCTAGTCATCTAAAATTCTTTATCGGTGCTGCATTTGCACAAGGAGAAAAACTTCTTTTTTTACAAGGTACTGAACGGTTATCTATTTCAGATATAAAAAAGTATTACAATGCTTTAGACAATGGGGTAGATGCTGTTTTAACAAATACCGATAATGAGTTAATGAAAGAGAAAGTAAGTGACCAATGTGCTTTACTTTCTTTTTTAAACGTGATTGGTAAGCAACCTGATTTATTATGCAGCACCATCTTCACAACCCCATATGCAATGACACGAAAAACGGTAATTGAACTCGGAGAAAGTGGTTATGTTAATCCATTTTATACGCAATTACTCATTACTTCTAACAATAAAAAGATTGAAAAAGTCTCGATTGAAAGTGATATCGAGAGAAAAAATGAAGAGTTGATTAATGCAGGTGTATTGGAGGCGATAAATCGATACTTACAACAAACGGATAATAGAGGAGGGTATCTTATAGGAAATCGAAAAATGAAAGAAATTGAGAAATTAAAGAGTGCAAAAAAGCTCTCCGTCATCATACCTCTAATGAATGAAGAAGGCACAATAAAACATGTCATAGAAGAAGTTCAGAAATTAAATCCTTATGAGATAATTGCTGTTGTCAATGGTTCAACGGACGGCACGGCTTCAATTGTAAATGACTTAAATTGTAAAGTAATATCTTTTGAACAGCCTCTTGGTTACGATTGTGGGCGGGCGATTGGTGCTTATCATGCAAAAGGGGATGTTTTGTTATTTGTTGATGGAGACATCACAATAGCTAGTAATGAACTTCAGTCTTTTGTAGCTTCGATAAAAAATGGTGCCGATTTCGCTATAAATGATTTAAGGTGGACAATTGAACGAAAAATTAGGCCGCACCCTTCAGCTATTGCAAAGAAAGCAATTAATGACCTTTGTAGTCGAGATGATTTATCAGTAAATTCAATGGTTGCAATCCCTCATGCAATGAGTAAAAATGCATTAGAAAAAATTGGATGGTGGAACTTGGCTGACCCACCGGTAGCTTTTGTAAAGGCAATAAAAGAAGAATTGTTAATTACAGCACCAGAAAGTGTCAATGTAATTAATAGTAATAAATTTCGCCCTATCCATTCCACGAAAGATCATTTTTCCCCATTCCCTTTTCCTACAGCATCTATTATTGGCGTTCATTTAAAAGCAATAAAAGAGGAGTTAGTTCATAGTGGTGATCGTGGCAATTATATAGATAAACGTAACCGTAATTTAGTCGCGAAATACACGCCTTTCTTATGGAAAAGAAAAGTGAAACGCAGCGCAATTATTTGTGCAGAAACGAAAGTAGCTTACATTAATCATCACATAAAAGTCCTGAAAGACATTGTCGATGAAATCATTGTCGTTACAAATGGAGAAAGTAAACAAATTAATAAGTTGGCTGAACAAAAATTATGTAGAAACATAGTAGTAAAACAGCCATTAGGTCCTTTTACACAACGATCTATAGGAGCTAATTATGCAAGGGGCAAGGTTCTGCTTTTTATAGATTGTAAGACAAAGCATTCAAAAAGTAATTTATTACAATATATTCAAGAAGTAGAACGTTCTAATGGTATTGCCTTAAATAATATTGAATATATCATCGATAAAGTGCAACCGATTGATACTTTCAATACCTTGCAAATGTTTTTAAATATCGCTCTCCACCAACCAGATTTAGTCAATGCCTCAATGTATACGTATCCCCTAGTTATTCATAAAGATGCCCTAGATATTATTGGAAGAGAGCCATTAATGGTTCCTGCGCTAGCTCAAGTAATAGCAGTACTAAATGGAATTCCTATAGCTACTTCTTGTTCCACGCCTTTAGAAAAAGATGTTTTGACTGAACTTAAAAGGAATACACATTATAACTACCGAAGTGAATTAAAGAAAATTATTTTAGGAGATTTCTTAGAAGGTTTCTCATATTTGTTTCGTGAAAGAGGAACTCTAGCACAGTTTAATGATGGCAACAAAAACAGAAAACTACTAGAGGAATATAAAAAGAGGGAGCGCTAAATTTGCAGGGAATTCTTTTTCTATGTGGAATTAGTTGGAGTCATCTTTATTTTTACTGAAAGAGGAGATTATTGTGACCAAACCGATTCAAATGTTCCGCGGAGATTATTTAGAAAGTGCTCATGATATTCATGTCGCAGTCGTCGACAACACTGGGAAGCTACTTTATTCATATGGAGACCCAAATAGATTAACGTTTCCACGTTCTTCAATGAAACCCTTCCAAACTGTGCCAGTCATTGAAACAGGAACAGCACGGAAGTACCAATTCGGAGCAAAGGAGTTAGCGCTTTTTTGTGCGTCGCATGCAGGTGAAGATTATCATCGTCGGGCAGTTTTAGAGGTATTAAAGAAGGTAGATCTAAAAGAAAGTGATTTACAATGTGGCTATCACATTCCTTTTCATCATGCTAGTTATGTTGAGTTACTTAAAAGTGGTAAAGACCTTTCAGAAAGATATAGTAATTGTTCAGGCAAACATTCAGGGATGCTGGCAACGGTTGTTCATATGAAGGAAGACATTGAGACTTACCGTCTACCAGAGCATCCTGTCCAAAAACGAATCCTCCAATCTATTTCGGATATTTGTAATGTTGATATGGAAAAGATTGAACTTAGTGTTGATGGTTGTGGTGTTCCTGTGCATCGTGTTCCACTTTATAATGCTGCATTAGGTTACGCTAAGTTAGTGAAGCCAGAAGGGACAGTCTCTTCTAAGCGAGCACAGTCCTTAAAAACAATCCGTGATGCGATGATGCAACTTCCAGAAATGGTTGCTGGAACGGACCGTTTTGATACAGATGTGATGAGGTCATCCAAAGGTAACATCGTTTCAAAGGTTGGTGCGGAAGCGGTCCAATGTGTTGGTGTTCTCGATAGAGGGATAGGTATTGCAGTGAAAATAGAAGATGGCTCACAACGTGCTGAAACTGTGGCAATGATGGAAGTCTTGAAGCAACTCGGCATTGGTGATGAAACGTTTTATGCAAAAATGAGAAACTATACGTTGGCTCCAGTTTTAAACATGCGAAAAGAAAAAATAGGCGTTGTGAAAGCAAACTTCACATTAAAAAAGCATCTATAGATAAAGAAATATTTCGCTATATCATTTAGAATTGAGTTTACAGTATTTATTGAATGTTTAAACATTTCATCGCCTTTTCCTATTGATTCAGGAATCCATGATATAAGTGAGAAAAGTTGCAATAATATTCATTGACTTAGCGTAAGATAGATTGTTAGAATGGGTTTTATAATTTCATAACATAAATATATTTTCCTTCGTATATCCTCGATAATATGGTTCGAGAGTCTCTACCGGGTCACCGAAAATGACCTGACTATGAAGGCGGATGTTCTATACATTTTTTTAGTTACCTTAAGAATGCTAGAATTCTGCCTTTATGGCACAATTCTAGCATTTTTTCGTTTTATTAATGAATAAGGGGTGTCTTATATGACAGTAATGACAGATGAAATGATTTTAGTTTTAGATTTTGGTAGTCAATACAATCAATTAATTACGAGGCGTATTCGCGAGTTTGGTGTATATAGTGAACTTCATCCACATACAATTTCTGCCGATGAAGTTAAGGAACTGAATCCAAAGGGGATTATTCTTTCAGGTGGACCAAATAGCGTTTATAGTGATGATGCTTTTTCTTGTGATGAAGAAATTTTTGAGTTAGGCATTCCTATTTTAGGGATTTGTTATGGAATGCAGCTGATGACAAAACATTTCGGTGGGATTGTCAAAAGAGCAGATCATCGTGAATACGGGAAAGCGACAATTTCAGTTGAACATCAGTCTCCTTTATATACTAGGCTTCCTGAAGAACAAGTCGTATGGATGAGCCATGGTGATAAAGTCGTTGGTTTGCCGGAAGGTTTTACGATAGATGCGACGAGTAAGTCTTGTCCAATCGCGGCAATGAGCAATGTTGAAAAGAACTTTTATGGCGTGCAGTTTCACCCAGAAGTTCGTCATTCTGTACATGGCAATGACTTGTTAAAAAACTTTGTGTTTGTAGTGGCTGGCTGCAAGGAAGCTTGGTCAATGGAAAACTTTATTGAAATGGAAATTGAAAAAATTAGAGAGCAAGTTGGCGATAAGAAAGTGTTGTGTGCTTTAAGTGGTGGTGTCGACTCTTCTGTAGTAGCTGTTTTAATACATAAAGCAATTGGCGATCAGCTTACATGTATTTTTGTCGATAATGGCTTACTTCGCAAAGGAGAAGCTGAAGGTGTCATGAAAACATTCTCCGAAGGATTCAATATGAATGTTATTAAAGTTGATGCAAAAGAGCGTTTCTTGAGCAAGCTTGCAGGCGTTAGTGATCCAGAGAAAAAGCGAAAAATTATCGGGAATGAATTCATTTATGTATTCGATGATGAAGCAAGTAAACTGGAAGGTATTGACTTTTTAGCGCAAGGGACGCTTTACACAGATATCATCGAAAGCGGAACGGCAACTGCGCAAACAATTAAGTCTCACCATAATGTTGGTGGATTACCAGAAGATATGGCGTTTACGTTAATTGAACCATTAAATACACTTTTCAAAGATGAAGTTAGAGCATTAGGAACGGAGCTAGGCATGCCAGATGCAGTAGTTTGGCGTCAACCGTTTCCTGGTCCTGGACTTGGTATTCGCGTGTTAGGGGAAATAACGGAAGAAAAGCTAGAAATAGTTCGCGCATCAGATGCGATTTTAAGAGAAGAAATTAAGAATGCAGGTTTAAATCGTGACATTTGGCAATATTTCACCGTCCTTCCTGATATTCGAAGTGTAGGTGTGATGGGTGACGCGCGGACTTATGATTATACGATTGGCATTCGCGCAGTAACGTCCATTGATGGAATGACATCCGATTGGGCGCGCATCCCGTGGGATGTACTAGAGACAATTTCCACAAGAATTGTAAATGAAGTAGCTCATATAAACCGAGTTGTTTATGACATTACGAGCAAGCCGCCAGCAACGATCGAGTGGGAGTAAGCGTTTAATAGATAAAATACTAATATAAGAAAAGGGGTAGGAAGAGATGTGGGAACAGAAATTTGCTAAAGAAGGTCTAACTTTTGATGATGTACTTTTAGTCCCTGCAAAATCAAGTGTGTTACCAAAAGAGGTTCAAGTAAAGACGAAGCTAAGCGAAACATTAACGTTGAATATCCCAATTATTAGCGCAGGAATGGATACGGTAACGGAAGCAGAAATGGCAATTGCGATGGCGCGTCAAGGTGGTCTTGGAATCATTCATAAAAATATGACGATTGCCATGCAAGCTGAGCATGTTGATCGAGTGAAACGCTCGGAAAATGGCGTCATTACTAACCCATTCTCATTACAAGCGAGCCACCAAGTTTATGATGCTGAGCACTTAATGAGTAAATATCGCATCTCTGGTGTGCCAATTACAGATGAAGAAAACACGTTAGTTGGCATTTTAACTAACCGTGACTTACGCTTTATTGATGATTATTCGATTGTGATCGCTGAGGTAATGACGTCTGAAAACTTAATTACTGCACCTGTTGGCACGACACTTAAAGAAGCAGCGAGCATTTTACAAAAGCATAAAATTGAAAAGCTACCATTAGTAGATAGTGAGTTTAAGCTTAAAGGATTAATTACAATTAAGGATATTGAAAAAGCAATTCAATTTCCAAATGCCGCTAAAGATAGCAATGGAAGGTTAGTAGCTGGTGCAGCGGTAGGTGTTTCAAATGATACTGATGAACGTGTAGCTGCTTTAGTTGAATCAGGAGTTGATGTTGTCGTAATTGATACAGCGCACGGTCATTCGCAAGGTGTATTAAATACCGTTCGTCGTATTCGCAGCACGTATCCTAGTTTAAATATCATTGCAGGAAATGTCGCTACTGGCGAGGCAACGAGAGATTTAATTGAAGCAGGAGCTAACATTATTAAAGTAGGTATCGGCCCAGGTTCTATTTGTACAACGAGAATTGTAGCTGGAATTGGTGTACCACAAGTAACGGCAGTTTACGATTGCGCAACAGTTGCCAGAGAATATAACATTCCAGTTATTGCTGATGGTGGAATTAAATATTCTGGAGAAATTCCAAAGGCGATTGCAGCTGGAGCACATGCTGTAATGCTTGGAAGTTTGCTTGCTGGTGTGACAGAAAGTCCTGGTGAGTTTGAAATATTCCAAGGTCGCCGTTTTAAAGCATATCGTGGCATGGGTTCAATGGGGGCAATGCAAGCTGGAAGTAAAGATCGCTATTTCCAGGAAAATGAACAAAAGCTAGTACCTGAAGGAATTGAAGGAAGAATTCCTTATAAAGGTCCATTAGCTGATTCGTTGCATCAATTAATTGGTGGGCTACGTGCAGGTATGGGCTATTGCGGAACGGCAACTCTTGATGAACTAAGGAACGAAGGGAAATTCGTCCGCATTACAGGTGCTGGCTTAAAAGAGTCGCATCCACATGATGTGCAAATAACGAAGGAAGCACCTAACTATTCGTTAACATAATGGCAAAGAAAACCCGTTATTAAAAACAACGGGTTTTCTTTATTTTAGCTGAGGGCTCCATGGTGCAATTTCGAGAGACTGATATTTTAAGGGAATGTCTTGTCTAACTAGACCAGCCTTTTTAGCATAATAATCGAGCATGGGAAAAACAGTATGGCGATGAAAACTAGCATGAATATATTGAGGTTCGTTACGTCTACCCCAAACTATTCCGCGTAAAAAGATGTTTACACTATTTTCAAACTCTGTTCCATGCTCATTTAAGACAACATTAAAGTTAATGAATTCATTATAGCCGTCTGCAATTGCGATAACCGTTACTACTCCCAAGTCTTTATTTGGGAAGCGAGGGTCTCGTGGTACTGAAAAATTTGAAACAGCTTTTCCTTCGTTGTCCGTTAGAACATTACCGACGATTTTACCTAAGGAGTCTATAATAAGAATACGCGCTCCTTTAATAGGCGGTCGATATAAGTCATGCATGTTATATTCTTTCCAAGCCTTAACATTAATAAGTAATGTACCTGAGACATTTTTTTCTTTTTCAGCTAAAGCAAAGGAGTTAAAAATGAATACCAAAATGGTCGATAGTAGTAAAATTTTCTTCATTAGAGAACACTTCCTGCATGTTGAAGATATTCTCTATCATTTGTTTATTATATATTTCTCATGCACTATTTTGTTTTATTTATTCACTTACCGGTACTACTGCACCTTTGTATTCTTTTAAGATAAAGTCTTGGATTTCTTTTGAACGAAGTACTTCAAGTAAAGCTTTAATATCCTCACGTTTTTCATCGCCATTTCTTACTGTAATGATATTGACGTAAGGAGATTCAGCACCTTCAACTAAGATTGCATCTTCTAATGGGTTTAACCCTGCATCGATTGCGTAGTTCGTATTAATTAAGACAGCATCACCTTCGCCATTTTTGTAAACTTGCGGAAGAAGTCCTGCTTCAACATCATATTTAAAAACGAACCCTTTAGGATTGCTAGCAATGTCATCTGTTGTAGCCTTCGTTGTATCAATTCCTTCTTTTAAAGTAATTAAGCCAACATTTTGTAAAAGTGTTAAAATTCGACCGTGATCAGCAATAGAGTTACTCATAATAATTGTTGCACCTTTTGGAAGGTCTTCAATGCTATCGTATTTAGTAGAATAAACACCAATTGGTTCGATATGAACGCCACCTGCATTGACAAAGTCATAACCATGATCTGCAATTTGTGAAGCTAAATAAGGTACATGTTGAAAATAGTTAGCATCAAGTTCTTTACCTTCTAATGCTTGGTTTGGTAATACATAATCTTGGAATGTAACGATTTCTAATTCAATGCCTTGCTCAGCTAAGATAGGTTTTACTTGTTCTAAAATTTCTGCATGAGGTACGTTAGACGCACCAACAACTAATTTGTTCTCGTTATTTGAACAACCAGCGAAAGCGAAGATTACAATAATTGATAAGAATGATACTAATAATAATTTTTTCATGTTTAATTATCCCCTTTTATTTTTTATCTTTTATCTATTTTTAAAGTGACTTTGTCACCGATAAACTGAATGATGAAAACGATGAATAATATTAATATAGTTGCGACGATCGTTACGTCATTATGACTTCGTTGAAAGCCTTCTAAATATGCTAAGTTACCAAGTCCTCCAGCACCGACAACTCCGGCCATTGCGGTATAACCTACTAGTGCAATTGCTGTAACTGTAATACCGGATACTAAAGCGGGCATTGCTTCGGGAAGTAAAACTTTAAAAATAATATCCTTAAATGATGCTCCCATTGCTAGTGAAGCTTCAATTACTCCTTTGTCAATTTCACGTAGAGCAAGTTCGACCATGCGAGCGTAAAATGGTGCGGCTCCGATAATTAAAGCAGGTAATGCAGCATTTGCCCCCAGCATTGTTCCTACTAAAATCTTTGTGAGTGGAATTAGCAATATAATTAAAATGATAAATGGTATTGATCGAAAAATATTAACGAATGAAGCAATGATTCGGTGAATCGAAGCATTCTCCAATAAATTTCCCTTCGATGTTAAGAAGAGCAATAACCCTAATATGACGCCGAAGATAAATGTTGCAAGAACAGAAACTGCTGTCATGTAAAGTGTTTCAATGGTTGCATCAATTACTTTTTCCCACTTTACATGTGGAATGATGTTGCTAATCATTTGCTAATAACCTCCAGTTCAGTTCCTTTAACAAAGCTTTTAGTAGCTTGATGACGTGGCTGATGGAAGATTTGTTGGACGTTACCTTGTTCTACGATGCTTCCATTTTCCATAACAGCTACCTTTTTACATATTTTGCGAATGACATCAAACTCATGTGTAATGAGGACAATTGTTAAGCCAAGTCGCTTATTAATATCAAGTAACAACTGCAAAATGGAGTCCGTTGTTTTCGGGTCTAATGCCGATGTTGCTTCGTCACATAATAGGATACTAGGGTTGTTTGCTAATGCTCTTGCAATGCCAACACGTTGCTTTTGACCTCCGCTTAGTTGAGCTGGATAAGCATCTTCTCTACCTTCAAGTCCGACTAGTTTAATCAGTTCGGCTACTTTTGCATCGCGTTCAGCCTTTGGTACATTGGCAACTTCGAGTGGTAAGGAAATGTTTTCAGCAGCAGTTCTTGACCAAAGTAGGTTGAAGTGCTGAAAAATCATTCCAATTTTTTGTCTTGCTTGTCGTAATTGTTTCCCTCGAAGAGTAGTAAAGTCTACATTGCCTACAGTGACAGTTCCACTTGTCGGTTTTTCTAATTGATTGATCATCCGCAACAAGGTGCTTTTCCCGGCGCCACTATAACCAATGATGCCAAATATTTCTCCTTTTTCGATCGTTAAGTTAATGTTTGAAACAGCTGTTACAGCTGGGCGTTTTTTTCTGCGAAATACTTTTTCAACAGCGTTTAATTTGATCAATTTTTTAATCCCTTCTTTCTTTTTTAGTAATTTTATAGGTTTAGTCAGGATTGTAAATATGATGGTGCGACTTAAGGCCCTAAGGAAACAATAAAAAACCCTTTCCGCAAACAAGCAGAAAGGGTTATATGTAGGGTCCTTTCTCTCATCTGCCAAAGCAAAAAGCTTTGTAGGAATTGGCACCATTTCAACAAAAATCGTTGACGGTTGCCGGGTTTCATCGGGCCCAGTCCCTCCACCTCTCATGATAAGAGTTCAATCTATTTAATTGTTATTTTAGTGAATTAATACTTTAGCTCAATAAAGTTAGTGAACTATGAAAGTAACTATAGCATGGTTGTAAAAAAAGCGTCAAGCATTTTTTTAAAAACTTTTTTCGAAGTAATTTCTAGCTCTTTTTTTCAAGCATGAGATAAATAATACAACTATTTTTACGAAGTGACAACTGTTTTTATGCAGGAATTATAATTTTTTTTGCGAATACAATTTAGATACAAATATATGACAGGATGTGTGATTTATTTGATAAAGCCAAGCATAGCAAAAGAGCGAATCGATGCGATAGATATCGTCAGGGGGTTTGCGTTATTCGGCATTTTTTTAGTGAATATGCCAGCTTTCTTTTTACCATTTTTATATATTGACCAACAAAAAGCAGCAGAAACATTCTGGGATAAGGCAGTCGTTATTTTTATCGACATTGTTGCTCAGGCAAATTTTTACACGCTTTTTTCCTTTTTATTCGGGTTCGGGACTATTTTCTTTTATGAAAGATTAAAAGAAAAAGAGCTTCGTCCATTACCGTTTTTGTTGAGAAGGTTTACTTTTTTACTAGTACTTGGACTAATTCATGCAATCTTAATTTGGCATGGAGATATTTTAATTACATACGCTATTACGGCAATTATTTTAATTTTATTTTTAAGTGCTAGAGGGAAGTCACTGTTAATTCATTCCATTGCTATGATTGCTATTCCATACTTGGCGATTGGCTTGTTATTACTTATGTCTGGAACAGGTTCTCTTACTGAAAAACCGACATCAGCAAATGATATTGAAAATGTGTATCAAAGTGGTTCTTATGTTGAAATTACAATGCAAAGAATTTCAGATTATCTTTATGTACACGGCGGTTTTGGTATGGTTTTCGTTGTCATATCATTGCTACCAATGTTTTTATTAGGCGCTTATTTTGCAAAGGAAAAGCTCTTTCATCAAGCAAGCGAGCATAAGGAGAAATTAAAAAAGATTGCTATTATTACATTAGCGATCGGGATACCACTTAAAGTGCTGCCATATTTTACAGACAATCTTATCGCTTCCATGTACCAAGACGGTGTTGGCGGACCACTTATGGCGATTGGTTATGCAACGTCAATTGTCTTACTCGTTGAAGCAAAAATAGGACTTAAGGTATTAGCGCCATTACGATACATTGGACGGTTATCATTAAGTAATTATATTCTTCAGTCTGTTATTTGCACATTATTGTTTTACAGCTATGGCTTCGGATTGTATGGTTCTGTCACGAATAAAGTTGGCTTGTTGTTAACGGTAGTTATATTTATCATGCAAATTTTCATTAGTAAATGGTGGTTAGCACGTTATCAATATGGACCGTTAGAATGGCTTTGGCGGACAGTGACGTATAAAAATGTGTTAGCGATAAAAAAGAAAGTAGGATTGCAAAATAAGATAGAAGCTTAGTCTTGTATTTTATGGTAAAATATAACAAACTATAAAATTTACAATAAATAACTAATAGAGACTTAGAATAGGAGCGATGTATATGAAAAATGCAATATGGTCGGCTATTACCATTAGTATCATCATATTTATTAATTATGGAATAACTAAATCGTTGGGAGTGAGCTATTGGGACTATGCACTAATCACGGGTATAGGTATTTCAGTCGCAATATGGTTCTTAACTTCATCTGGTGGTGTACTCTCAGATTCTGTTAGATATAACACACAGTCTACGACAGGACTGAAAGTGGATAGGGAAAAAAAAGAGTTCAGTCCAAGCGTTGTATTTTATAGTTCCTTATTTTACAATGTAATCGCATTAATAGTAACTGCATATCTTTATAAAGATTATTTCTAAAGCGAAGTCTAAGTCCTCTATGATTAATTACGCTTATTTATATCAGAAACACCTATCAAATCTGATTACAACTTGATAGGTGTTTTTTTTATTTCAACTCACTCTTAGAAACGACAAGTAAAGAATGTGTGTAGTTTCATATATCCGTAAATAAGATCTGCATGACGTCCTTCAACTGTATAAGGATTAACTAGAGGTCGTAATTGTTGTATGAAAACCTGGTCACAATAGCATTTATCTCCGTAATATTGATAACATTCATCATGCATTTTGCAAGCTGCATCAACACGATTAATGGGAGCGCCAGGTCCACTACAGCCAGGACCACACCATTTATAGCCTGGGAAAATGCAGAATCTAAACATGCCTTTTACACTCCTTATAGTAAAGCAAACTTTCTATATACTATGCAGAAGCTGAAAAATGGCAAGTCCATTTGCCTAGACAATGCCTTAGAGTGAGCATCATTCATAGAAAACAAGGTTAATTATGATAAGATAGTTTTAGAATTTTGCGAATTTTGATAGGCAGAAAAGTTGGGGGCATCATTATGTTGAAAGTATTATCATTTTTAAAACCATATAAAATTCACGTGAGTGTCGCGTTATTTTTTATGTTAACTGAACTTGCAGTGGAGTTGTCACAGCCGTTACTAATGGCAAAAATAATTGATGATGGAATAGTACAAAGAGATATGAACACTGTCATTGTTTGGGGTAGTGTAATGGTTGGTATCTCACTTATTGCCTTTGCCTCGGGGATCATTAATTCTTTTTATGCCGCTCATGTAAGCCAAGGGTTAGGCTATGACTTACGAGTTAGATTATATGAAAAAATTCAGTCGTTTGCGTTTGCAAACTTTAATACATACCCAACATCTTCTTTAATTACGAGAATGACGAATGACGTCATGCAAATCCAGCAAACAATGTTCATGAGTTTACGTATTATGATGCGTGCACCACTCTTAATTATCGGTGGATTAGTTATGGCCCTACTAGTAAACAGTAAGCTTGCTATAAGTATTTTAATATCTGTCCCGCTGTTATTTTTCTTTTTAATATGGGTGCTTAGAAAAGGTAGTAAATTATATACAAGCGTGCAAAAAAGATTAGATAAAGTGAATAGTGTGATGCGTGAAAACTTGTTTGCCATTCGCCTCATAAAAGCACTTGTGACAAGAAAACATGAAGGTAAGCGATTTAACAGAGCGAATGAAGACTTAAAAGAAAAAACAGTCCGTGCCCTGCGCTTAATGGAAGCAACAACGCCGATTTTAATGGTCGTTATGAACTTCAGTATTATTGTCATTTTATGGTTTGGTAATTTTGGAGTGACAAATGGATCAATCCAAGTAGGTGAAGTAGTCGCTATCATAAATTATACGACTAGAATTACAGCGGCAATGTCCATTTTTTCATGGATTATTATGGCCTTCTCGAGAGCAAAAGCATCTTCAGCTAGAATAGTTGAAGTGATAGATGAAGAAGTCCATTTAGTAGATAAAAAATATGCAAATGATAAGTGGCAAGTTCGACACGGGAAGGTTGAATTTAGAAATGTTACCTTCCAGTATCCACAAGCTGATTCTGCGGCAATAGAAAAGTTGTCTTTTGTTGCAGAGCCTTTGCACACGGTAGCAATTTTAGGAGCGACAGGATCAGGGAAAACGTCTCTGATGCAATTAATACCACGTTTATATGATGTAAATAGTGGGGCAATTTTCATCGATGATACTTCAATAGATCGATACAAATTAAAGCATTTACGGAGCAAAGTCGGTGTTGTTCCTCAAGAAGCGATGCTCTTTTCGGGGACAATTAAAGAAAATATTGCAATGGGTAAAGAACATGCAACGTTCGAAGAAATTAGAGCAGCAGCGAAAAGTGCCCAAATACATGAAACAATTGAAAAGTTTCCGAATGGCTATGAAACAGTTCTTGGCCAAAAAGGTGTTAACTTATCAGGTGGTCAAAAGCAAAGGCTTTCGATTGCAAGAGCGCTTGTCCGTAAACCAAAAATTCTTCTACTTGATGATAGTACGAGTGCTTTAGATTTGAAAACAGAGGGAAAACTTCTCGAGGCAGTGAAGCAATACGAATGTACAACAATCATTGTTACGCAAAAAATTAGCACAGCAATGGAAGCAGATACGATTCTTCTTTTAGAAGACGGGAAATTATTAACTAGTGGTAGTCACGATGTATTAATTAGGAACTCTGAGTTATATCAGAAAATATATGCTTCACAATTTGGAGAGGAGGAATTACAACGTGCGCAAACAACTACGTGAACCTTTCCAATATGAAAAAATTCCTTTAAGTGAGATTAAATCACCAAAGAAAAAGAAGAAAAAAGCTAAAGACACGCTCGGTACTTTAAAGCGTATATGGAACTACTTATCATATAAAAAAGCTAAGTTATTTCTAGTACTTGCCATGGTAATTGTAAGTTCTGTCTTAGGTTTATTAGGCCCATTGTTAATTGGCTCAGCAATCGATAATTATATTGTTCCACAAAAAACAGATGGATTACTTTTCATCCTTTTGCTATTGGCAGGTGTTTATGTTTTTTTCGGTGTATTTGTATTACTGCAAAACTTTGTCATGATTGGCGTTGCCCAAGAGACAATTTATCGAATGCGCCGTGACTTATTTTCGCATTTACAAAAGCTATCTTTACCATTTTTTGATAAAAGGCAACATGGCGAGTTAATGAGCAGGGTAACAAATGATATTGATAACATTAGCTCGACGTTAAATAGCTCTGTAATACAAATTTTTTCTAGCATTTTGACGTTAATTGGAACAGTTTCAATTATGTTTTGGTTAAGTCCTCTGTTAACGCTAATTACTATGACTATTGTCCCGTTAATTTTTGTCGGTATAAAATGGATTACACGAAGAACACAATATATCTTTAAACAAACACAAGGCCATCTTGGAGACTTAAATGGGTTTATTGAAGAAAGTATATCTGGACAAAAAGTAATTAAGTCTTTTTCACAAGAAGAGCAAGTGATTACAACGTTTAAAGATAAAAGCAATAACTTAAAGAAAACAGCTTTTTGGGCACAAACATATTCTGGCTTTATTCCAAAAGTAATGAACTTCTTAAATAATATGAGCTTTACCATCATTGCGGCAATTGGGGGATTATTAGCAATAAAAGGTTTTGTGTCAATTGGGACGATGGTTATTTTTACTGAGTATTCACGCCAATTTACAAGGCCAATCAATGATTTAGCAAATCAGTTCAATACGCTCCTTTCCGCAGTAGCAGGGGCAGAGCGAGTATTTGATGTTCTAGATGAAAAGTGTGAGGAAGAAAAAGATGTGGCAAATGAGATACATGAACTTAAAGGTGAAGTTCACTTTCAAAATGCTTCATTCTCCTATGAAAATGGCGAAAAAACAATAAAAAATGTTAGTTTTCATGTTGCTGAAGGGGAAACAGTAGCACTTGTTGGCCCAACTGGAGCTGGGAAAACGACAATTATTAACTTACTAGCACGTTTTTATGATTTAGAAAATGGGAAAATAACCCTTGATGGTACTAATATTGTGGAATTAAAGCGTGAAAGCCTTCGTCAGCAAATGGGCTTCGTCTTACAAGAGTCATTCTTGTTTGAAGGAACAATCCGCGAAAATATTCGCTATGGGAAATTCGACGCATCGGATGAGGAGGTAATTTCCGCTGCAAAAGATGCTAATGCACATTCGTTTATTATGAAATTACCTGACAAATATGACACGATATTAAAACAAGATGGAAGTGGAATTAGCCAAGGGCAAAAGCAGCTGCTTTCCATTGCGCGGGCAATATTAGCTAATCCGTCACTACTTTTGTTGGATGAAGCAACAAGTAGTATTGATACAGTGACGGAAGTAAAGATACAAGAAGCACTAGCTCGATTAATGGAAGGGAGAACAAGCTTTGTCATTGCTCATCGCTTAAATACTGTTAGAAATGCCGACCAAATTCTCGTACTAAATAGTGGGGAAGTTATTGAGCAGGGAGCACATGATGTACTAATAAAAAATCGTGGTTTTTATGCGGATCTTTATGAAAGTCAATTTAAGAAGGAAAGGTTCGTGTAACAAAAGTGGTCATGGGTTGGAAGCAATAACATGAATATTACTTAAACAAAATAAGAGGTTAGGACAAAACAAGAAGCCTGGCACCTCACGCTACAATGAGGAGCCAGGCACTTGTGTCCCAGCCTCTTATTTTTAATACTATCCGAAAAATTTAGAATTAACGTCTGCCGCGACCACTTTGCTCACGGCGGCTTTTCCCGTCAAACTTTGGTTTGTTACGTTGCTTTTTATCGCTAATTTTTTCCTTGCCATGCGTATTGTCTTTCGGTAGTAAACTTTGATCGATTTCTCGCTTTTCCAACTCCATTTCAATACCTTCTTCGATAAGTGTCATATAATGACGGTCTTTATCTGTGAGAAATGTAATTGCTAAACCATGGTCACCAGCTCTACCCGTTCGGCCAATTCGGTGGATGTAGCTTTCGGCATCTTCAGGAATGTCATAGTTAAAGACATGCGTTACCCCTTCAACATCAAGTCCGCGAGCGGCAACATCGGTTGCAATTAAATATTGTAGATCGGCTTTACGGAAACGCTTCATCACTTGTTCACGTTTCGCTTGCGATAAATCACCGTGTAAGACGTCACAATTATAGCCAGCCGCTTTTAAAGCATCATTTAGCTTGATTGCTCTTACAATTGTTCGGCAAAAGATAACTGCTAGAAATGGATTATGTTGTTCAAGGATATGAACAAGACTTCTTTGTTTAGCTCGATCAGTCGTCTCATAGACATATTGTTCAATATCTTTCAAAGTAATGTTTTCTGTTTTCATTTTTATAACTACAGGATTTGTTAAATATCGTTTAGCAAGTGACTGTACTTGTTGCGAAAGAGTTGCAGAGAATAACATTGTTTGTCGATTTGGTCCTGTTTCAGCAAGAATGTTTTCAACATCAGGTAAAAAACCGATGTGTAGCATTTGGTCAGCTTCATCTAATACGAACATAGAAACTTGTTTTAATTGAAGCGTACCTCGTCTTAAATGATCGAGCATTCTCCCTGGTGTAGCTACGACGATATGCACGCCTCCGCTTAGCTTCTTTATTTGTCTTTCGACATCTTGACCGCCATAGATAGCAAGAACATTAATATCGTCATCTTTTATCTTTTTTAACTCGGCTGTAATTTGGATTGCAAGCTCTCTTGTAGGAGTAACGATTACTGCTTGGACAAAGCTTTCTTCTACATTTATTTTCTCAACGATTGGAAGCAAAAAAGCTAATGTTTTTCCAGTACCCGTTTGTGATTGTGCAATAACATCTTTTCCTTCTAGGATTAAGGGAATAGTTTGTTCTTGAATCGGTGTAGGTGTCACAAAGCCATTGCTTTTCATTTTATTAGTTAGTTTTTCATTAATACCTAAATGTTTAAATGTTGTCATGATGGTCCTTCTTTCTATACTTTCATTTCATTCATTATACATGATGAACGTACACAATAAAAAAAGCTCAACCAGAAGATACGGTTAAGCAATTGATTATACACTAGGGAAGGTCACTTTGACTAATGTCCCTACGCCTTTTTCACTATGAAAAGAAATTGTTCCATTATATTTTTTGATGATGTTAAAACAAATCATTAAACCAAGACCGGTTCCTTTACTTTTCAAAGAGTAAAATGGCGTGCCTAGCGCTTTTAATTCTGATTTAGTCATACCTTCACCTGTGTCTTTTATAACAATTTTTATATTCTTATGTTGCTTGCGAACTCTTATTTTTATTGTATCGCCCTGGTTTGAAGCTTCAATTGCATTCTTTAATAAGTTAATAAATACTTGCTTGAATTCAATTAAAGTACTTGAAATATAAAAATCATCATCAATATCCAATACTATCTCTACCGTATCCATTAGTGCGTATGAGTTTAATAAATCAATGACATTTAATAAAGCAGATTTCACATTCAGCAATTCTTTTTCAGCTTCACTCGGTTTAGCTAATGATAAAAAATCTGATATAACTGTTTCCGCTGTTTCAAGTTCGTTTAACATTAACGGGAAATGTTCTTTTTTCTTATCGGCAAACTCATCACCTTCATTATGAAGATGTAGTAGTCCTTTTACTACGGTAATCGGATTTCTTATTTCATGGGCTACTGCCGCAGCGAGTTCTCCGGTTGTTTTTAGACGCTCAGCTTGCTGCATTTGTTGATAGTACATTTTTTGTTGCTCAATTCTATTTTGCGAAAAGTAAAAGATAAAATAAAGCATTGATTGGCTTCCGAGAAAGTTGAAAATGGCCCCAATGATGTCATCATAAATGTATGGATATAGCGTTCCTTTATCGGTTACATATATGTAAGCAAGTAATAAGTGAAACAATACGATGTTGAACCCTAATAACCAATAAAACAATCCACGATGGTAGAATAAGATAGCAAGACCTGGAATTAAGCAGATAAAAATAAATGTTGTAAAAGTTTCGGGATAAAAAATAAAAAGCATATAAAAATAGAAAGATGAAAAAGAAACTAATGAAATTCGAACTAGTCTTGTTTCATACTTCGGGAAAATAACGAGCAAAACAGCAATTGCAAAAATAACAATAGTATGAAGAATATAAGGAAAACTTATTGTTTCTATACGTGTTGACGCAAGTATCCACCCAAGGAAAACTAAGGTTATAACAATACTAATTACAAAGTAATAACTTTTTAATTTTGGTACTTGATTAAAGTCTCTCATATTAAAATCCTTTAGTAGTCTTTTTTGTTTTTGGTGCAATTCGATATATTATTAATGATAAATTGTATTTTACAGTAAGTCTAGACAAGATTTAGGAAATTAAGAGAGGAAATAATTTGCTATAAATGGTATAATTAGAAAGTATTTTGTAACTTTGAAGGGTGATAATTGTGGATAAAAGTCAAATAATGCGTTTTTTTATAGTTGTTATAAGTATCGCAGTGGCTATCCTCTTTATATTTTCGCACCTTTCAAATGAGGAAAGAAAAATTCCGAAAGCAAAACTTGGTGTCCTAGACTTAGCCGAATGGTCATTTGCAGAAGATGGTCCAATTAATTTATACGGCGAGTGGAGCTTTTATTGGAAACAACACGTAAACCCTAATACAATAAATTCCCACATTGACAGCGCAAACTACATAGAAGTACCGAGCCAATGGTCGGCGCAAGAAATGCATGAATCGAAAGGGTATGCAACGTATCAGCTTATTGTTGAAAGTATACCCCAGTCTACTCGCTACGGTCTGAAAATTTACAATATTCCTTCTTCTTTCGAGGTATATATAAATGGAAATAAAGTAGGGGGAAATGGGGAAGTTGGCAGAAATAAATATGATGAAAAGCCAGCTTATGGACCTAAATATTTCTTTTTTCAGCTAGATAGCTATGATTCAGCTGAGATTGTGATACATACTTCAAATTTCCATTACCGTTCAGGTGGTATAAGAGGTGTAGTCCAATTTGGAACAACTGATCAATTATTAGCTTTGAAAGAAGATCGCTTAAGTTTTCAACTAATTATGATTGGTGGTTTATTTTTGCTCGGATTATATCATTTAAGTATCTTTATTTATCGGAGAAAAGAGATTACCTCGTTATTTTTTGGATTCTTTTGTTTATGTATGGCATTAAGAGCTTTACTAGTTGGAGAAGCATACTTTGTTAAAGTTTTTCCTAATGTTCCATATGTCTTACATATAAAAATAATATATTTATCTTTATATGCAGCAGTACCTTTACTGATTTGGTTTTTTTATTACTTGATTAAAGGGTATGTATCTTTACTTTATACTCACATTCTATCTACTATTTCATTATTCTTTTGCCTTATTGTTGTCTTTATGCCAATTGAAATATTTACAAGAAGCATAAAATTCTTTTATTTTTTTATTTTGCTTATCATTGTTTATTATTTATATCAAATTATCAAGGCTGTAGCGAAAGGAAAACCTGGGTTTGTTTTTCTTTCTTTAAGCGCTGTTTTCCTTTCATATGCTACTGTGCGAGATATCATCTATTATCGAAAAGAAATACAAGATGTTGAGTTAACATCATTAGGAATTTTTATTTTCGTCATTGGTTTAGCTTTCGTAACTTCTGGACGTTTGGCACAAACTTTTACTACTATTGAACAAGCACAAATTCAGTTGCAACAAGGAAAAGAACAGCTAGAAAAAAAGGTGGAAGAAAGAACTAAGGAATTAAGGATTGCTAATCAACAGCTAGAAAAATTATCGTTCGTCGATGGCTTAACAAATATTCCAAATAGACGATTTTTTGATAATACGCTTGAAAAGAAGTGGCGCGAAGCTGATAGTTCCAATAAAGCTTTATCACTTTTAATGGTTGATATCGATAACTTTAAACAAATAAATGATACATATGGTCACTTATTTGGAGATGAATGCTTAAAGAAAATAGCGAAATTACTTGAAACGGAAACGGATGCTATTGGTAAATTTATAGCACGATATGGCGGAGAAGAATTCGCAATAATATTAGATGATTTTACAGATAGTGAAGCTGAGCGTTTTGCTAAGCGATGTTTAAAGGTCGTTCAAAATGTAAATATATCAAATATAGACAATTTCACTTTAACAATTAGTATCGGTGTGGCTACCTTAATTCCACACAAAGGAAATAAAAAAGAGTTAATTGCAATGGCCGATGAAGCATTATACAGTGCTAAACATTTAGGTAAAAATCGTCTAGTCGTGTTCGGTAACGACCAATTACTTCAAAGAAAAGGAGATGATCAATAATGAATGATATGACATATATATTAATTGCAGTATTATTAATCTTTTTCTTTTTTTGTATCATCTTCTTTTTAGAGAAATTATTTTATCAGCAAAATAAAGAAAAGCTTTACCGTTTTTCTACTGCTGTTTTAGCAACCTGTATATTGTGGTTTATTTATATATCCATACTATCAAGTATAAATATTGCGCAATGGGAAGATTTCTTAAGCTATAAGATGCTTTTATACTTTGTTGGCTCTTGTATGGTTTTATATATAACAATAGAGAAAGTCGGCAAAATTGAAAGAGATATGAATACGATAAAACTATTAAAGTTAAGTTTATTTATGAGTGTAACGTTTTTAGGAATAAGTTACTTACCTTTAATCGATATCCTTCAAATTGAAGAACACTTAGGTCTTTCCATTGCCTTTGCACTTGTACTCATGGTGACGACTATTTTCTTAGTTATGCGAGTCATTCAACAAATGAAAATAGACATGGTTATTAATAAAAGAAAACTACCATTAATTTTTCAATTATTTATTGCTTTATTAAGTGGATTAGCTATTATCGGTTGGTATTATACCTTTTTATATTTATTTGTAGAATTTAATAGTAGTTTCTTTATCGTTGCTGAATTTATTTCTATCTTTTTATTAATAGCAACAACAATTATATATGCCGAAGATCAGTACAAATTTAAAGAAGAACAATTGAAAAGAAATAATAAGAGATTATCATATTTGGCATATCATGATCAGATGACTAATCTTCCAAACCGTGTAAAAATAAACGAAATTATTGCTAGTTTAATAGAAAAAAATGAAAAATTTGCACTGCTGTTCATTGATTTAGATGACTTTAAATTTGTTAATGATTTATTAAGTCATAAAGTTGGAGACATCTTATTAGTGAGAATAACACAAAGGCTTAAGAGTCTAGCTAGTGAGAAGGATAGTGTCGGTAGAATTGGTGGAGACGAATTTGTTTTAATTAAACGTGATTATAAAAGTAGAGAAGAGTTAGAACAATTTATCAATGACGTACAAAATTATGTAACTAAAACGGTAACAATCGATAACTACCCAATCAATATTACGCCAAGTATCGGAATTGTAGAATATCCTGATAATGGAGAGAAGGTAAGTGATCTATTAAAAAGTGGAGATATTGCCTTACTTCAAGCGAAGTCAAAAGGCCGAAATGCAAAACATTATTTCTCCAATACAAAGGATCAAAAGACGATCGACCTAATTAGTTTAAGAGAAGACTTAAAACTTGCACTAGAACGCAATCAACTTGAAGTTTACTACCAACCGCAAATAGATTTAAAGAAAGATAAAGTAAAAGGGTTTGAGGCGTTGCTACGTTGGCATCATCCGAAAAAAGGGATTGTCTCACCAGCTACATTTATTCCAATTGCTGAGGAGACTGGTATTATTGCCCCAATTGGAGAATGGGTATTACGGGAAGCGTGCAAGCAAGTAGCAAAATGGAATAAAGAATATAACATGGAATATCGAATATCAGTAAACTTGTCATTAAAACAACTTTATAAAAGTGATTTTGTCGCGGTTGTCGAAGAAATACTAAAAGAAACACAGCTACCTCATTCATTATTAGAGCTTGAAATTACTGAAAGTGTAGCGATGGCAGACGTCAATAGAACAAAATTAATTTTTAAAAGATTTCATGAAATTGGTGTGCGACTAAGTTTAGATGATTTTGGAACGGGATATAGCTCATTAAGTTTTATTCAACAATTTAAAATCTCACGAATTAAAATTGATAAGTCATTCTTAAAAGAAATTACAGTTGACAGTGATGATTATAAAATTGTTTCCGGAATTTTATCAATGGCACTTCAATTAAACTTATTAGTTACAGCTGAGGGAATTGAAACTATTGAACAACTAGATTATATTCGTGAAAATAACTGTCATGAAGCACAAGGTTTCTACTTTAGTAAGCCAATGCCGCCAGCAGAAATTGAAAAAAAAATAATGAATATATAGCGAATATATGCTCCACATCATCAATGAGATGTGGAGTATCTTTATTTTTCTTTTGCTCGCTTAATCAGAAAAGTTAAAGATGTTGCACGAGTTGAATAAGCACTCAAACTTATTTTCAATTTCATTTATTTTGCTATTGGTTTGAAGTTAGTAGGTTTAAAAGGTGAATGGTTCGATGCAAATCCGGCCTTAAGCAATATTATCTGACATTTATGAGACGAGTTTTAGACCTATTGCAGCAAATAAAACCATAGCTATGAAAACTAGTCTTTTCCAGTCTTTTGATTCGCCATATAAAAGCATTCCTAATATAGTACCGCCAGACGCACCAATTCCTGTCCAAATTGAATAAGCTGTTCCCATAGGTAATGATTTCATTGCATAAGCAAGAAATAGAAAGCTTGCTCCAAAACCGAGAATTAATAGAACTAATGATAGCCAATTACGGTCCTTGTGCAATTTATTTATCATAACAACACCAAACACTTCACATAAACCCGCAAAGATTAAAGAAATCCATGCCATTAGGATTCAAACCCCTTTTGAACATTACCTTTTGTAACTATTTTCAAGCCAACTACGCCTGTTAATAAAAGTAAAATCAAGAGTGCCTTTTCCACTTTAAATGGCTCGCCAAAGAATAGAGTTTCAGAAAGGACAGTTCCTGCTGTACCTAATCCAACAAAAATTGCATATACAGTTCCCACAGGGAGTTTCCGTCCTGCCATAATCATTACATAAAAGCTGATAATAATAGAAATAACTGTTCCAGTCCAAGACCAAAAGTCATCAGAATGTTTTAAGCCAATAACCCACAAAACTTCAAAGAAAGCAGCAACAAATACTTTAATCCAGTTTATATTCATTTAAGCAACACCTCCAAAATTATTGTTAACAAAAACAAAATGCCTAAAAGTAAACTGTTAAACAGCTTCTCCCAGGCTTTTAACCTTAAATCTTAGTCAATTTTGTAATAATAAGTATAATAATTTTTGCGAAATTAATGGGATTTGAGTTGCTACTTACTACCCATCAACCGAACCTGATACTAATCATAGACATGTTTTTTCTTATTTTTGCCATTCAATTAGTTTTTTATCAGTTGGTAACAACCATGTCAGTATACCGATTAAAGGTAAGAAGGCGACGGCAATCATAGTGAACGTTAGTCCAAGGCTATCAATAATTGAGCCTAATGCCACAGAGCCAATTGCCCCCATTCCAAACGCTAACCCAACAATTAGTCCTGACATCGTTCCGATTTTCCCTGGTAATAGCTCCTGCGCATAGACGACAGTAACAGAGAAACTAGACATTAAAATTACTCCAAGTAAAGCGAGAACTGCAAACGCTACATACGGCCCAACAAACGGCAATGCTATTGCCAATGGAGAAGCGAGTAACATTGATAGTAGAATGACGTTCCGCTTTCCAAAGTAATCTGCGAGAGGCCCTCCAGCGAACGTACCAACAGCCCCCATTAGTAAGAATGTGAATAAATACCACTGAGCACGCGCGATTGAAACCCCATATGCATCCATGACATAAAACGTATAAAAGTTAGAAATAGCACTTCCGTACCAAGAACGTGCAAAAACAAGGAATACTAACACGAAAAGAGCGATCTTAATTGCCCTTGAATACGAAGGGTCCAACTGCATCTTCACTTTTTTATTTTTCATTTGCTGCTTAGAAATGGTTGCTAAACGGTGGGCATACCATCTTGCAATATTAATTAAAAAGTAAACAGCTAAAGCGGCAACGAGAGTAAACCATATAGCCCCAAATTGCCCTAAAGGAACAAGGACTAAGGCTGTAATTACAGGTGCAAGTGCTTGACCTGAATTTCCTCCAACTTGATAGATGGATTGTGCTAAACCGCGGCGATTTCCAGCTGCCATATAAGCAACACGAGAACCTTCTGGGTGAAAGACGGCAGATCCAAAACCGATAAAAATAACGCTAAGAATTATTGTCCAAAAAGATGGAGCTAAAGCAATTCCTAAAATTCCAAGCAAACTACTAGTAAGACCGATTGGAAGTGCATATGGCATAGGTCGTTTATCAGAGTACCAGCCGACAACGGGTTGCATAACGGAAGAAATCATATTTAATGCAAAGGCAATAAAGCCAAGCTGTGTAAATGTTAAACCCATTGATGCTTCAAGAATTGGAAACATCGCAGGAACAACAGACTGTAAAGTATCATTTAATAAATGACAAATACCAATAATATACAAAATGTTATAGACAGGTTTGTTTGCTGATTGAGATGTAGACAATGCTGTGGCCATTTAAAACTTCCTTTCAAAAAAGGGTAATTAACTGTATCCATTATAAAAGCATAGTCGCAAGAAAAATAGAAAAATGCTTAGCAAATTTTTCAAAAAAAGTTTTTATTGAACAATTTTTCCACTTACGTTATAGTTAATTTAATACATTAACACTTTACCTTGTTAAAGTGATAAAATGAGTTTTCTTCAACTAGATAAATAGATTAATTCAAGATTTAAGGAGGAGCAAATGGACTTTTTAACAATTAATGATGAACTTGCCTTTTTGAAGAGTAAAAACAAATTAAAAAAAGAATTACAAGAGTTATTTTCCCAAGCTGGTTTTCTAGAAGTTGAGCCTTCCTTTATTGAGGATTATGACAGGTTTGCTGAAGTAAATAAACGTGTAAAGCTAAAGTCCATGGTAAAAGTTTTAAATGGCAATGGAACTATTTCGATCCTTCGGCCAGATATAACTTCTGTCATCATTAAAAATTACATTCCAAAGTGGGAAGTAGGCACAAAATTAAAATTGTTTTATCAATCAACAGTATTTGAAAACAATGGAAGTAGCGGAATTAATGAATGGAAACAAGCTGGAGTGGAGTATTTGGGCGAGGATTCGCAAGTTGCAGACCAAAGTATTTTGAAGCTCGCACTTTCCATCTTAAATACATATAATACTACCTTTTTATTTGAGATAGGTAACAGTAAATATTTAAATGGTCTTTTTAAAGAATTAGCACTTACACCGACCAGTGAAAAGAAAGTAAAAGAGTTCATCTATCATAAAGATGAATTTGGGTTAAAAAAATATTTGAAAGATTTAGAGATTAATGAAAAAAGCAAAGGCCTACTTAGTGACCTTTTATCTTTCCAAGGAACAATCGAGGAAGTATGTGAAAAATCACATAGCTACTTTATGAATGGAGAGATGGAAGAGGCAATATCAGAATTAAAAGATATTGCAATCTTACTTAGGGGTTTAGGGTATAGCAGAAAAACAGTTTTTGATTTAGCGATGGTGACAACATTTGATTATTACGAAGGACTTATCTTTAAAGGGTATTATCCAACCATTTATCAGCCGATTATTAGCGGTGGGAGATACGATAGTTTAACAGAAAAATATGGTAAACGAGTGTCAGCAGTTGGATTTAAAGTTGACTTTTCCAGCTTATTAGCAGCAATCAATAGAGAGGGAGAGTACAGTGAATGAATTAACTATTGCTTTAGCAAAAGGTAGGTTAGCAGAAGATGCCTATAACGTTTTTAAAGGGGTAAACCTAGCAAACAATGTAGACTTAAAGTCTCGCAAACTAATTTTTGAAGATAAGGATCAACGATTGCGCTTCATCATCGTGAAGCCATCAGACGTAATTACATATGTGGAACAAGGCGTAGCAGACATCGGTGTTGTTGGCAAAGACACGATTTTAGAGCAAGGTGGAAACATTTACGAACTGTTAGATTTGCCGTTTGGTGAATGTCGATTTGCAGTTGCTGGTTATAAAGGAAAAAAAATAAACCGAAAAGATGAAGTGCTAAAAGTAGCAACGAAATATCCAAAGATCACCGTCGATTATTTTGCAGAAAAAGGTCAACGTATTCAAACGATCAAATTAAATGGCTCAGTAGAACTAGCCCCGTTAGTAGGTTTATCGGACGTCATTGTCGATATTGTGGAAACAGGAAATACGTTAAAGGCAAACGGACTTGAAGTGTTAGAAGAAATGTTTGAAGTAAGAGCAAAACTAATCGCCAATCGCGTCAGCTACCGATTTAAAGCGAAGGAAATAAATGCAATCCAAACATTGTTAAGAGATGGGAGGGAGAACTTTGATACAGTATATTCGCAATCAAAATAAGTCAGATGTTGTAAAAATGTTAAGTAGAAATGTGGATGATAGTAATGAAGCTTCTCTTGTTGCCAAAGCTATTATTGAAGATGTGAAAGCAAGAGGGGATATTGCAGTAAATGCATATACCAAAAAATTTGATGGGGCAACCATAGATGATCTCCAAGTGTCGCAAAGTGAAATTGATGAAGCAATGCAAGTTGTTTCTGTCGACTTAAAAGAAGCATTACAAGAAGCAGCAAACAATATTCGTAAATACCATGAACAACAAGGAAGCAATAGTTATTTTATCAATGAAAAAGATTATAGGCTTGGACAAATCGTAAAGCCAATCGCTAATGTTGGTATGTATGTGCCTGGAGGAAGAGCTGCCTACCCTTCAACAGTATTAATGACAGCTATACCTGCAAAAATTGCTGGGGTAAAAGAATTGGTTATGATTACTCCGCCAAAAGCAGATGGCACCATTCAACCTTCTCTTTTAGTAGCTGCAGCATTTGCAGGTGTTGATAAGATATACAAAGTTGGAGGTGCACAAGGTATTGCTGCATTAACGTATGGGACAGAGACAATAAGTAAAGTAGCAAAAATTGTAGGACCAGGAAACAGTTATGTAGCCGCGGCTAAAAAGATAGTTTCTTCTGTAGTTGGTATTGATATGGTCGCCGGCCCAAGTGAAATTGCCATTATCGCTGACAAGGAAGCAAATCCAGCTTTCATTGCTGCAGATTTAATGTCACAAGCTGAACATGATGAAGATGCAGCAGCAATCTTACTAACGGATAGTGAAGCGCTAGCAGAAGCAGTAAAAATGGAACTTGCAAAACAGGTAGAACAATTGTCTAGGAAGTCTATTATTTTAGAAGCACTTTCCAAAAATGGCGCAATCGTCATTACAAATTCAATTGATGAAGCGATAGATATTACTAATGAACTGGCTCCAGAGCACTTAGAAATCTTAACAACAAATGCGGTCGATGTATATGGAAGAATTGAAAGTGCAGGTGCAATTTTTATAGGGGAGTATAGCCCAGAGCCTGTCGGAGATTATTTTGCTGGTCCAAATCACACGTTACCGACAAATGGCACAGCCAAATTTGCTTCCCCCCTTTCTGTTACGGATTTTCAAAAGAAAACATCATTAGTTTATTACAGTAAGGAAGCGCTTGAAATGAGGAAAGATGCAATTGAGTTAATTGCTGAAGAAGAAGGACTAACAGCACATGCAAATGCCATTTCCATCAGATTTAAGAGGTGAAGAGATGATGAAGACGTTTGTTCGTGAAACAATCTTAAACTTAAAAGGGTATGAAACAAAAAATACCCCGTATGTCTATAAACTCGATGCAAATGAAGGGAAGACGCTCTTTTTCTCAGATCAAGCAACATCAGAAAGAGAAGATTTTAACCGGTATCCTGATAATGAAGCTACTGTCCTTTGCGAAGTAATGGGGAAATTTCTTGGTGTTCCAACAGAAAATATAGTAGCAGGTAACGGATCGAGTGAAATGATTGAATTGATTATGAAAACGTTTATTGATACTGGAGATGGAGTGCTTAGTTTTACCCCGAGCTTTAGTATGTATGAAGTTTTCACTAACATTTATAGTGGAAGGTTTTTCAGCGTTCCGAGTAGACGCGACTTTTCTCTCGATGTCGATGCATTGATTGCAAAGGCTAATGAAATTAAACCGAAAGTAATTCTTCTATGTAACCCGAACAATCCAACTGGAGCCTTTCTAACGGAAGCTGAGATTAAAAAAGTAATAGAGGAAACAAACGCAATTATAGTAGTTGATGAAGCATACATCGAATTTTCCGATGGTTCCTTTGTTAATCAAGTCAATCAATACGAAAATGTTATTGTGCTTCGAACGGTGTCCAAAGCATTTGGTCTTGCTAGTATTCGTTTAGGTTTTATGGTCGCAAATAAAGAAGTTATCAATATTATCAAAAAGGTGAAGCCGCCATACAATCTTAATTCACTTTCACAAAAATATGGCATAGAAGCATTGCAAAAGACAGAAAAGATGAGCAGGTACGTACTAGAAATAAAACAGGAAAGAGAGAAACTGTATCAAGAAATGAAGAAGCTAAACATAGAGGTATACCCGTCGCAAGCAAATTTTTTGTTTTTTAAAAGTACTTTAGTCGATTTAGCAGAAAGACTACAGGAAAAGGGAATATTAATACGCCAATTTTCCGGAGACCTAGCTTGGTATTACCGCGTTACCATAGGAGAAAAAGAGGAAAATAGTGCGTTCTTAAACGGAGTAAAGGAGATGGTTAGTCATGCGAGTAGCTGAAATTAACAGAGAAACGTTAGAAACAAAAGTGGCGGTAAAGCTTACTGTTGATGGTACAGGAAAAAGTTCTATTCAAACTGGGGTAGGATTTTTAGATCATATGTTAACGCTCCTTGCTTTTCATAGTGGGATGGATATCAATGTTGTTTGTGAAGGTGACCTCTATGTAGACGACCATCATTCCGTTGAAGATATTGGTTTGGCGCTAGGCCAAGCGTTGAAGAATGCACTAGGTGACAAAAAAGGTATTAAACGCTATTCGTCACTATTCATTCCTATGGACGAAAGCTTATGCAGAATTGCCTTAGATATTAGTAATAGACCGACGTTTGTATATAATGTCCCATTTACGCGCGAAAAAATAGGAAACATAGATACGCAAAATTTCAAAGAATTTTTGAAGAGTTTTGTTAATGAAGCGAGGATTACACTTCACATTGACGTACTTTATGGAGAAAATGACCATCATAAAATTGAGGCTGTTTTTAAAGCGTTAGCACGTGCAATAAAAGAAGCTGTAACAGTGACTTCTAATAAACTTCCATCTTCTAAAGGAGTTTTATAGATGAATATCATACTAGATTATGGCCTAGGTAATTTAGGGTCCGTTGAAACGGCATTCCTTCGAGCAGGTATTGCCTCAAAGGTAACGAGTAATGTGCAAGAAATAGAAGCTTGCACATCACTTGTTATTCCGGGAGTTGGGGCATTTCGCGATGGTATTGAAGCACTACATTTGTCAGGTGCTATTCCATATATTCATAAACACGTAGCAAGTGGTAAACCATTACTTGGAATTTGTTTAGGCATGCAACTTCTATATGAACTAAGTTATGAAAATGGTAAATATGCAGGTCTTGGATTTTTAGAAGGAACTGTTGAAAAGCTGGATGTCCCTTATAAGATTCCACATATGGGTTGGAACGCATTGAAGTTACAAAAAGAAGATGAAGTGATGAAGTACATAGCTGAAGGAGACTTTGTTTATTTCGTCCACTCATACTATGTTAATTCTTCAAACGAAGAAGTGCTTGCTTACGCAGACTATGGGGTGAAAGTACCAGCAATTGTTCGCAAGGGAAATGTGATTGGCATGCAGTTTCACCCAGAAAAAAGTGCTACAGTTGGAGCGAATTTAATAAAAGCATATGGGGAGTTGATTTCGTGATTATTTTTCCTGCAATAGATATTAAAGACAATGAATGTGTTCGATTAACACAAGGCGATTATCGACAGAAAATAGTTTACTCTAATCAACCAGAAGAAGTGGCAGTGAGATGGGAAAAGGAAGGTGCCCCTTTTTTACATTTAGTTGATTTAGACGGAGCAAAAGATGGGTATTTATACAATAAAAGTACGATTGAAAAAATAGTCAAAAGTGTATCAATACCTGTCCAACTTGGTGGAGGAATACGTGATGAAGCTACCGCTAGTGAGCTGTTAGCACTTGGCATTAATCGCGTTATTTTAGGGACAGTTGCAGTAGAAAATCTTAGTTTAGTAAAACAACTCGTAGAAAAATATGGAGCGGAAAAAATCGTTGTTTCGATTGATGCAACGAACGGAAAAGTAGCTACAAGAGGTTGGAAAAATATAAGTGAAGTTGATGCCCTGACACTTTGTCAAACGTTAGAAGAAGTAGGTATTACAACAATCGTATATACGGATATATTGCGTGATGGGATGCTCCAAGGACCTAATCTAGAAATCTATAAAGAATTAGCAGAAAAAACGAACTTACAAGTGATTGCCTCTGGTGGAATTGGTAGCTTAAAAGATATTAAAGAGCTAGCCTCCATTGGCCTTTATGGAACAATCGTCGGTAAAGCATTGTATGAAGAAAAGGTTGATTTAAAGGAGGTCCTTTCATGCTTACAAAAAGGATCATCCCGTGCTTAGATGTTCGTAATGGGAGAGTGGTGAAAGGGAAAAAGTTTAAAGACATAGTTGATGTCGATTCCCCAGAAGTGTTAGGCGCGTTTTACAGTGAAACAGGAGCAGATGAACTAGTTTTTTACGATATTACTGCGACCCATGAAGAAAGACAGACATCGTTAGAATTTGTAAGGAAAGTCGCGGAAACGATACATATTCCTTTCTCCGTCGGCGGTGGTGTTAATACATTAGCTGACTTTGCGAATGTCCTTCGACTCGGAGCAGATAAAGTTTCTATTAACTCAGCGGCAGTAAAAAATCCGTCACTCATCAAGGAAGCGGCATTAAAGTATGGATCACAATGTGTTGTCTTATCCATCGATGCTAAGCAGAAAGAAAGTGGAAAATGGTCTGTCTATGTTAATGGTGGAAGAGTAGATACAGGACTAGATGCGATTGAATGGGCAAAAAAAGGAGTATCACTTGGTGCTGGAGAGATTGTCATAAATAGTATAGATTCAGATGGAGTAAAAAATGGCTATGACATCGCATTGTTAAAAGCAATTACAGATGTCGTTCAAGTTCCCGTCATTGCCTCAGGCGGGGCAGGAACAAAAGAGCACTTTTATGAAGCGGTTGATGAAGCAAATGTTGATGGCATATTAGCTGCATCTGTTTTCCATTTTGGTGAGATTCCCATTATAGATTTGAAAGTATATTTAAAAGAGCGAGGAATAGAAGTTCGGTTATAGAAGGGAGCAAAGGAGATGGCGATCGATAGAAATATTCTTGAAAGAATCACGTTCGATGATCAAGGGTTAGTGCCGGCAATCGTTCAAGATGTAAAGACTAAAGAAGTACTGATGCTTGCATATATGAATAATGAAGCAATCATGACTACGTTGGAAACAAAAAGAGGCGTTTATTATAGTCGAAGTCGCCAAGAACTATGGGTAAAAGGATCGACTTCAGGAAATACCCAACATGTAGTAGGCCTTTCCTACGACTGTGATGGGGATACGATTTTACTACAAGTGGAACAAACAGGTGTCGCTTGTCATACTGGCGAAAAAAGCTGCTTTTTTACGAACGTCATCCAAGCGCCCAAAAAACAAGATGTCATAAATGAACTTTATGCATTGATTAGAGAACGTAAAGAAAGCATGACAGATGGTTCTTATACGTCTTATTTGTTTGAGTCAGGTCTCGATAAAATACTGAAGAAAATCGGAGAAGAAGCAAGTGAAGTAATTATTGCAGCTAAAAATGAAGATAAAGATGAATTGATTTATGAATCTAGTGATCTTGTCTACCACTTGCTCGTACTACTTGTTAATACAGGTATTTCTATTGAGGAGATAAAAAAAGAGTTGGAGAAAAGGAGAAATAGTAGTGTTAAATAAAATCATTGATCACCACGTACATACAGACTTCTCTCCTGATTGTAAAACTAGTATGGAAAGTACTATCGCACGTGCAAAACAATTAGGTTTACTTGGCTTACTTTTTACAGACCATGTTGATTTTGATAGTCCCGATCCTCTTTTTCAAGACTATATCGATTATAACGTTTATATGAAAAAACTTGAGGAAGTGCGTAAGAAGAATCCTGAATTACAATTTTTAATGGGTGTAGAAATAGGATACCAACCACATATTCATGACAGACTCAACAAGTTTCTTGGAGAGTTTCCATTTGATTTTGTCATTTGC
Source organism: Lottiidibacillus patelloidae (assembly GCF_002262935.1). Lineage (NCBI taxonomy): Bacteria > Bacillati > Bacillota > Bacilli > Caryophanales > Bacillaceae > Lottiidibacillus > Lottiidibacillus patelloidae. Next base: position 204,409 of record NZ_NPIA01000004.1, read on the forward strand.
TCGATGCACGTTTGTGATAAGTTAGATTTTTATAATGGCGATTTTTTTATCGGTAAGACGCAGAAAGAGAGCTACTTAGCTTACTTTGATGCGGTGAGAAAATCAGTCGAGGAATATGACAATTTTGATGTGTATGGTCACCTTGATTACATCATTCGTTACGGTCCATTTGAACAAAAAGTGCTAAATTATGAGCAATATAAAGAAGCGATAGATTCGGTTCTATTAGCAATTATTGAAAAGGGAAAAGGTATTGAATTGAACACGTCCGGTCTACGCTATAATCTCGGTACGATGCATCCGAAAATTGATATATTGAAAAGTTACAAGCAACTAGGCGGAGAGATTATTACATTAGGATCTGATGCACATAAAGCGGAGCATTTGCAGGCTGATTTTGATATGGGCTTAGAATTAATAAAAGAGGCAGGGTTTGATTATCTTGCACAGTTTAAAAATCGCAAACCTTCGTTAATAAAAATATCTTAAATGAAAAACATTTAGACATTTGTCTATTTACAAACTTTAACAATAATTATATAATTAGATAAACTTCTAAATAAAGAGGTTTATTTTTTACACAATAGTTAGATGTTTATCTAATTAACTAACCAACTGAAAGAGGTGAAGATATGTCATTTAACGAAGCCTTTAAAGCACTATCTGACCAGACTAGAAGACAGATCTTAACGCTATTAAAGGAAAAAGATTTAACCGCTGGGGAGATCGCTTCGCACTTTGATATGAAAAAGCCGAGTGTTTCCCATCATTTAAAAATTTTAAAGCATGCTGATTTAATTAGTGATGAAAGAGATGGGCAGCACATTTACTATTCATTAAACACAACAGTTTTTCAAGATGTAACGAAATGGTTTTTCCATTTCTTAAATAAAGAGGAGGATGAAAAATGAGAAAGCATTTATTACCTTTAAGTATTATTGCACTTACATTTCTTTTTAGTATTATTGTATACCCTTCCTTACCAAATGAAGTAGCTTCACACTGGGGAACAAATGGAGAAGTAGATGGTTATATGTCTAAGCTGTGGGGGGCATTCTTTTTACCAATTTTATTATTAGGATTGTATTTTCTCCTTACGTTCCTACCAAATATTGATCCGAAAAAAGAGAACTATAAAAAATTTGCTGGAACATACAACTTAATTATTTTGTTATTTGTAATCTTTTTAGCAATGCTCCATGTCGGAGTCCTTTTATTTAATTTAGGTATGAATATTAACATTGCGATGATTGTTCCTATCGCTGTTGGCGTTCTTTTCATCATATTAGGAAATTACATGCCAAAGTTTAAGCATAATTATTTTGTTGGCATTAAAACACCTTGGACATTGGCGAATGAAAAGGTATGGGCAAAAACGCATCGTTTCGGAGGAAAAGTATTTATCGTCATGGGTCTTATCTTAATTTTTTCAGCATTCTTTAATGGAACTGCTCAATTTATAGTGTTATTGTCGGTTACCTTTGGTGGAGTATTTTTATTATTTCTAATGTCGTATATATATTTTAAAAAGGAAACGAAATAAGGAAATAAAGGTGGGGCTGTCTGATTAGTTCCTAAAATTACACAAGACCAAGTAGAATTTTTCATTTAACTTGGTCTTGTTTTTGTTGGTTCTTCGAAAAATTGCAACAGGAATATTCAGATGAAATTCACGAAACTCCTGCGGTAAAAGCGAGCCAGGCAAGACCCCACAGCTCGGAAACGAGTGAGGAGGCTTGCGGTTCGCCCGCGGAAAGGGAGTGGATTTCAAGAATACCAATATAATTTAATAATATACCTTTTTAAAAATAATATTTTCACCATCCACATAATAATATGGACATGGGGTGTAAATTTTGAAGAAGAGAATTATGCTACTGTCCAGCCTAATATTTTTACTCGGATGTGAAGAGGAAAATAAAGGCTCATTTATAGAAGAAACAAAGGAAATAAATAGAACTAACTACAATATGATGTCAGAGGTAAGAGTAGACCTTGACGGAAATGGTGTTGAAGAACTTATTACATTGTATTTAGGACCAGTAAAGAAAAGTGAAGCAAATATGGCTGTCATAAAAACGGATGATGCAAATTGGAATTTAGTTGTCCAAGATGGTGATAAAGTTTATTCTTTATTTGATCAAAAAGTAAAGCATGGTAATGTAAAGTTCTGGTTTGAGAATAAAGGAGAGATAACGGAATTAGTAGTATTTATGAACGGTGAGCAAAAAGAAATTATTACTTACCAATATGACCGGGGAAATTCCCGTTTCATAAAAGAAACGCATTATAAAAACAAAGGAACCATTTATGAACCGTATCTGCGCTATTGAATTTTCAACCAAATAATAACTTAAAAATGAGACAGGCGACCGCTAATTATAGCGGTCATTTTTATTTGTTTCTCAATATCGGTATAATACTTTATAATGTAGAAACAAACGATCGATAGACTTTGTAAAGAAGAAGGGAAATAATAATGGAAAACAATACAGTAGAACAATGGCAAGCACTGACTAAAGTGAAGCCTTATTTACAAAAAGCATGGGAAACGTCTGGATTTAAAAAACCGACTTCCATTCAAGAGAAAACAATTGAACCTTTACTTGAAGGAAAAGATATTATTTTTGAATCGCCAACAGGAACAGGAAAAACAGTAGCGTATGTGTTGCCGATGTTAAATAACCTTGATGAAAATAGCAAGAGCATGCAAGCTGTTTTTATCGCACCAACAAAGGAATTAGCAATGCAAATTTTTGAAGAAATTCAAAAGTGGACAAAAGAAAGTGAACTTTCTGTTGCTTCGTTCATTGGTGGGGCTAATATTAAAAGACAATTAGATAAGCTCAAAAAGCGCCCACAAATTGCCGTTGGTACGATTGACCGCATGAAAGAGCTAATTGAAATGAAAAAGCTAAAAATGCATGAAGTAAAAAGTATTACAGTTGATGAAGTGGACCAAATTATCGCTAATAAACATGTTAATGGCTTAAAAGCGATTATCAATTCGGCAGTGCGTGATCGTCAACTCGTCTTTACTTCAGCAACGATTTCAGAGCAAGCTGAACAAGTTGGTAAAGAACTGATGAACGTTCCAGAAACAATTCGTGTGTCAGAAGGTGGTATGAAATCGGAAAGCCTAGAACACGCATACATTGTTTGTGAGCGTCGCGATAAAATCGATGTTTTAAGAAGAATTATTCATACAGGCGAATTTAAAGCTTTAGCTTTCGTAAATGACCTTGAGAAAATTGATGAAGTTGCAGAAAAGCTGCGCTTTAAAAAAGTGAAATTAGAAGTTCTTGAAGGGCAATCTTCAAAAATTGATCGGAAAAAAGCAATTAGTTCATTCCGTGCTGGCAAAGTTCCGCTTCTTTTAGCTACAGATGTGGCTTCACGTGGATTGGATATTGAAGGGTTAACGCATGTCGTTCAGTTTGATTTCCCTAAAGATGCAGCTTCTTATACACACCGTGCTGGCCGTACAGGAAGAATGGGACGAACAGGAACAGTAATCTCAATTGTTACTCCTGGAGAAGAAAAGTCATTAATGAAGTTAGCAAAACAACTAGGCATCTTTGCACAAAAGAAAGAACTAACTCGTGGTAAATTAATCGATGCAAAATAATACAGTAACTCCTTTTTCCAATGTGAAAGAGGAGTTTTCTGTGTGCATTTTTCCCTAGCGGTATTAACTGGTTTACTATAGTGGTATATATTGGCATACACATCGTAAGACACACGATATGAAAAATTATTGGGGGGTTAAGTAGAGAAATGGACATAAGAAAACCAAATGAGTTAGAGATGGAAAAGGTATTAGCCCTTTCACCACAAGCAATATTTGAGGGCACTTTAGGTGAAGTAAACCCAACGATTGAAAAAGCAGAACAACTAGTGCTACCCCTTCTAAAAAAGGGGAGTTATTATCTAATATCAACAGAAAATAATGAATTAACTGGATGGATTCTTATAGGAGGTAGTAAAGATCAGTTTTCTAATAAGACAATCGGTTTTATATATGAATTATATGTTTTAGAAGAGTTTAGAGGTAACGGTATTGCAAAGCAATTGATTAAAACGGGTGTTAATCAACTTAATCAATTAGGATACTCCGAAGTTCGTTTAAGTGTATTTGCTGGAAATGAAGCAATTAAAATATATCAAAGTCTAGGGTTTAAAAACAGAACAGTTACTATGAGTATTTCAATGTAAGATGTCTTGTTTCATAAACATGGGCAGTAGTAAAAAAAGAATATATAACAAAGGCTTAGAGATGATATGTTTCTAAGCTTTTCTTGTTTATTTTCAGCTTTTTAATGGTTGTAATTTAACATTTTGCATCTGACATTTGAGCCAGTTTTCCTTTCTTGCGTGTGTTCCAGTTTTTTCTCACATACTAAGGACAGAAACATTTTACATAAAGGTTGCGAAATGAAAATGGAAAGCATATAATATTATTAACAATTAACTAAGTGTTAATTAATAAAGGCGGGTGATATTTTATGAGCAGTAATAAAGAAGCAATGAAGAAATACAATAGCAAAGATTATATTACTCCTGATGGTTACACAAGTGATATTGCTGTTTTTACAATTATTTCTGAAGACGTCGGATCATATAAGCCTCCAAGAAAAACATTGAAACTGATGCTCATTAAACGAGCAATGACAAATACAGAAGGTGCACCTAACATAGAAGCAGGAAAGTGGGCACTACCTGGTGGATTTATTCAACCTGATGAAACGGCCTATGATGCGGCACTTAGAGAACTTGAGGAAGAAACGAATGTAGCAGGATTTAAAATAAAGCATTTTGGTACATATGATCAGCCGGGAAGAGATCCTCGTGGCTGGATTATTTCTAATGCCCATTACGCAATTGTTCCTGAAAGCGAGCTAAAAAAACGAAAAGCCGCTGATGATGCCGCTGATGTAGAACTGTTTAGTATTGAAGAAATTGCGAAGCTTGAGCTAGCATTCGATCATGAAAAAATAATTAATGATGCCTTATGGTTTATTAAAAAAGATATGGCACTGACTACATTAGCAAGAAACTTTCTTCCAGAAGAATTTGTGCTGTCGGAACTTCAACGGGTTCTTCTTACTGTATTAAATGACCCATGGATTAGACTTGATGCGCAATTTTATCGCAAAGCTCCTGCACTACCATTCATCGAAAAAGTGATGGTTGATGGCACAGCTAAAAAATCTAATGCCTATTCAAAAATTCCTGCGCAAGTATATACCTTTAATGAATACGAACCATTTGTATCTATTTACAATGCAAAGTATTAACGAACTATAATCTTTACACTTAGGAGGACTAAGATGAAATATAAAGATGATAGCTACACACTCCATACAGATTTATACCAAATTAATATGACAGAAAGTTATTGGAAAGACGGAAAGCACGAACGGAAAGCCATTTTTGATTTATATTTTCGTAAACTACCATTTGGTAATGGCTATGCCGTCTTTGCAGGTCTTGCACGTATCATCGACTTTCTTAACAAATTCCAATTTAGCGAAAGTGATTTGGCGTATCTACAAAAGGAAGTAGGTTATTCCGAAGAATTTATTTCCTATTTAAAATCAATCCGCTTTACTGGGTGTGTGCGAGCTATGAAAGAAGGAGAGCTTGTCTTTGCAAATGAACCTATTGTCCGAATTGAAGCACCGTTAGCAGAGGCGCAGCTCATTGAAACAGCTTTGCTTAATATTGTTAATTATCAAACGTTAATTGCAACAAAGGCTTCTCGCGTAAAACAAGTAATAGGTAAGGGCAAAGCGATGGAATTTGGCACTAGAAGAGCCCATGAATTTGATGCGGCGATATGGGGAACAAGAGCGGCATATATTGGTGGTTTTGATGCAACAAGTAATGTAAGAGCAGGAAAGTTATTTGGGATACCTGTAGCAGGGACGCATGCACATGCGATGGTTCAAGCATACCGAAGTGAATATGATGCATTTCACGCTTATGCAAAAGCGCATAAAGATTGTGTCTTCCTAGTCGACACGTATGACACGTTAAAATCAGGAGTGCCGACAGCAATCAAGGTTGCGAAAGAGTTAGGAGACAGAATTAACTTTGTAGGTATTCGTTTAGACAGTGGCGATTTAGCGTACCTTTCAAAAGAAGCGAGAAAAATGTTAGATGAAGCAGGGTTTTCGGATACGCAAATTATTGCTTCAAATGATTTAGATGAATACACGATAATGAACTTAAAAGCGCAAGGAGCAAAAATCAATGCATGGGGTGTTGGTACCAAACTAATTACCGCATATGATCAAGCAGCACTTGGAGCTGTTTATAAATTAGTTGCAATTGAAGATGAAAATGGCGAGCTAGTTGATACGATAAAAATATCTGGTAACCCTGAAAAGGTTACAACACCTGGATTGAAGAAAGTATATCGCATTATTAATAATGGTAATGGTAAGGCAGAAGGTGATTATATCGCCATGAATGACGAGTCTCCGCAACAAGAAGAACGTCTAAAAATGTTTCATCCTGTTCATACGTATATTAGTAAGTTTGTCACAAATTTTGAAGCGAGAGAGCTCCACCATGATATATATAAAGATGGCAAGCTTGTTTATGAAGTGCCTTCTTTACAAGAAGTGCAAGCTTACGCAAGTGATAGCTTAGATTTGCTGTGGGAAGAATATAAACGGACAATGAATCCAGAAGAATACCCGGTAGATCTTAGTCAGAAGTGTTGGGATAACAAAATGAGACAAATAGCAGAAGTACAAAAAAAGGTAAACAGCCTTTCTTAAATGCAACAATTACAGTAATAAGTAATGGATATGTAAAGGAGATAAAATTTTTATGAGTGAAATGCAGAAGGAAATTGGAAAAGAGATGAAAGTAAAGCCAACAATTGATGCAAAAGAAGAGATTCGCAAAAGCATTGATTTTCTAAAAGGATATATGCAAAAGCACCCTTTTCTTGAGTCATTTGTTTTAGGACTATCTTTAGGGCAAGATTCAACGTTAACGGGCAAACTTGCGCAAATGGCTGTAAATGAATTGAATGAAGAAGTAGGGGAGAAAAAATATCGTTTCATTGGTGTGCGCTTGCCTTATGGGAAGCAAAAGGATGAAGAAGATGCACCATATGTGATGGATTTTATTCAGCCTGATCAATTACTAACTGTAAATATAAAAGGCGCAGTAGATGCAAGTGTTGCAGCAATTGAAGCTGCCGGTGTTCAAATTTCTGACTTCGTAAAAGGAAATAATAAAGCACGTGAACGAATGAAAGTGCAATTTGATATTGCTGCGATGAATAAAGGAGTCGTATTAGGAACAGATCACTCTGCTGAGGCTGTTACTGGATTTTATACGAAGTTCGGTGATGGTGCTGCCGATTTAGTTCCGATTTTCCGTTTGAATAAACGACAAGGAAAAATGCTTCTAAAAGAGTTAGGCTGTCCAGAACGCCTTTACTTAAAAGCGCCAACTGCAGATTTAGAAGACGATAAGCCGCTCCTTCCAGATGAAGTTGCTTTAGGTTTCTCTTATGATGAATTAGATGATTATCTTGAAGGAAAACAAGTAAGGCCTGAGGTTGCTGAAAAGATAGAAGATCGTTATGTAAAAACAATGCATAAACGGATGCCTCCTATCTCAGTATTTGAAGATTGGTGGAAATAAAAAGTAGTGAATGAGAAATTGAAAAAGACATATTAGATTGTTAGCTAATTGAAGAACGGGAGAGGAGTATGCTCTGGTGGGAATTAGTATAAAGAATCCTAAAGTGGATGAATTTTTGAGTGGGGCCACAAAGTGGAAGGACGAGTACGAGAAGTTGAGAAATATTGTTCTTGACTGTGGGCTGACAGAAGAATTTAAGTGGATGCATCCTTGTTACACGTTTGAAAACAAAAATATCGTTTTAATACATGGATTTAAGGAATATTGTGCACTACTATTTCACAAAGGTGCCTTGTTACAGGATACAGATCGAATTTTAATCCAACAAACGGAGAATGTACAAGCGGCACGCCAAATTCGCTTTACTAATGTTCAAGAAATAGTGGAAATGGAAACGAGCTTGAAAGCGTATATTAATGAAGCGATTGAAGTTGAAAAAGCAGGTTTAAAAGTGAATTTTAAAGAGAATACAGACTTCATTATTCCTGAAGAACTTCAACAAAAGTTTGATGAAATGCCTGCCTTGAAAACTGCTTTTGAAGGTTTAACACCAGGACGACAAAGAGCATACATTCTTTATATTTCTAAAGCGAAACAATCGAAAACTAGAGAGTCTCGAGTTGAAAAATATATACAACAAATTCTCGATGGAAAAGGCATGAATGATTAGTGTATCAGGCCCAGGCTTGCTCATTATTAGCATAAAAGAAAGCAGAGGCTTTATCGCCTCTGCTTTCTTGAATTCTATTTTCTTTAATTAACTTTCAATATATTATCACTTTTCTTTTTTTATACGGCCTGCCTTTTTAGATGATTCTCGAAGTAAATATTCAATGTGACTATTTACACTTCTAAATTCATCTGCTGCCCACTTTTGTAATACTTCATAAAGTTCTGGATCTATGCGTAATGGAAAACTCTTTTTCTTGGGCATCGATACCACGCTTTAGTATAACGTTCCTGCATTAATAACAGGTTGCGTAGATTTTTCTGAAACAATTGCGACAAGAAGATTATTGACCATTTGAACTTTACGTTCATCATCTAATTCAAGCGTTTTATCTTTTTCTAATTGTTGAATTGCCATTTGCGCCATTCCAACAGCACCTTCAACAATTTTTTGGCGGGCAGATATGATTGCAGACGCTTGTTGTCTTTGTAACATTGCTTGGGCGATTTCCGTTGAGTAAGCCAAGTGAGTTAATCTTGCTTCAATAACTTTTACACCAGCAACATCTAAGCGATCTTGTAATTCTGCTGCTAATTCATTTGAAACTTCTTCCGCATTTCCACGCAATGTTAATTCTATATTTTCAAATGTATCATACGGATACTTCGTAGCGACATGACGGATTGCTGTTTCACTTTGAATTTCAACAAATTCTTCATAATGATCAACATCAAACACTGCTTTTGCGGAGTCTACCACTTTAAATACGATTACTGCGGCTATTTCAATTGGGTTACCATCGACATCATTTACTTTTAAGCGTTTACTGTTAAAGTTACGAACTCGTAAAGAAACTTTTTGTCTAATCGTTAGAGGGACAGTTAAATATAGCCCACTTTCACGTATTGTTCCTACATACTTACCAAAAAAAGTGACAACAGCTGCTTGATTTGGCTGAATCATCGTAATGCCAGTGCAAAAAATTGTAGCAATTATAATAATTGGAACTGCTAATATGAGAGCCTCATTTAATAAAAGGAAAACAGAAATAATACTTAATGCAACAATGATTAGAATTCCAAGAAAACCGTTAATATGAAATAGATTTTTTTCTTTCATTTAATCGCCTCCTAATAATATGAAAATCATATTAATATGATATTACTTTTGTATAAATATGTAAATATTATGAAAAATAAAAAGCTAATATAAAGGAAGTGGAAATCCATTATATTAGCTTCATTTAAATTTATTTTATTAAAATACTTTCGTCGTCCAAGATTCACAATTCCACGTTTCTGTAACGACATCATTGTAAAATTCAGGCTCATGGGAGATTAATAAGATGCTCCCTTTATAATCTTGTAGCGCACGTTTTAGCTCGGCCTTTGCATCGACATCTAAATGGTTTGTTGGCTCATCAAGTACTAACAAGTTTGTTTCATTGTTAATTAGCTTACATAAACGTACTTTAGCGTTTTCTCCACCGCTTAATACTTTTACTTTACTTTCAATATGCTTTGTCGTTAATCCGCATTTTGCAAGTGCTGAACGAATTTCATATTGCGTAAAGTGAGGGAACTCTTCCCAAACTTCTTCAATACAAGTATTGTTATTTTGTTCTTTTACTTCTTGCTCAAAATAGCCAATGTGTAAAAATTCACCTTTTGTTACAGTACCACTTACTGGCTTTATTTCTCCTAAAATACTTTTTAGTAATGTCGTTTTACCGATACCATTAGCTCCGACTAAAGCGATCTTTTGTCCACGTTCCATTCGTAAGTTCAATGGACGTGATAAAGGCTCATCATACCCGATAACTAAATCCTTCGTTTCGAAAATCATTTTCCCAGAAGTTCGAGCTGGCTTAAAGCGGAATTCCGGTTTTGGTCTTTCAGAAGCAAGCTCAATAATATCCATTTTGTCTAATTTCTTTTGACGTGACATTGCCATATTACGAGTCGCTACACGTGCTTTATTACGAGCTACGAAGTCTTCAAGTTCTGCACGTTCTTTTTGTTGTTTTTTATAAGCAGCTTCTAGTTGCTGCTTTTTCATTTCATGTACTTTTAAGAAGTTATCATAATCGCCAACATAACGATTTAATTCTTGGTTTTCCATGTGATAAATAAGGTTAATTACACTATTTAAAAATGGAATATCATGTGAGATTAAGATAAAGGCATTTTCATACTCTTGTAAGTAGCGTTTTAACCAAACGATATGTTGTTCATCTAAATAGTTTGTCGGCTCATCTAGTAGAAGGATGTCCGGCTTCTCTAGTAATAACTTTGCAAGTAGAACTTTTGTACGTTGTCCACCACTTAAATCTTGTACATCTTTTTCAAGACCAACATCTTCAAGTCCTAACCCACGAGCAATTTCCTCTACTTTTGAGTCAATTACATAAAAGTCGTTGTTTGTTAATAAATCTTGAATCGTTCCGACTTCTTCCATTAATTGCTCGAGTTCTTCTGGGGTGGCTTCTCCCATTTTTTCATAAATGCCATTCATTTGTGTTTCTAAATCAAATAAATATTTGAAAGCGCCCTTTAACACGTCGCGAATCGTCATACCTTTTTCTAATGCAGTATGTTGGTCTAAATAACCAACACGAACGTTTCTCGCCCATTCTACTTTTCCATCGTCAGGCTGCAATTGTCCTGTAATGATGTTCATAAATGTTGATTTTCCTTCTCCATTTGCACCGATTAATCCGATATGTTCACCTTTAAGTAAACGAAAGGAAACATCGTTGAAAATAGCTCTGTCACCAAAGCCATGTGTAAGATTTCTTACAGATAAAATACTCATATATAAAAACACCTTTCTAACGTGTAATGGTTAAAAAATAGCATAAGTCTTGTTGTAATGTTCCTACTCGATTATATATGAGATTGGACAACTTATGAAACAATTAATTTCTTCCTTTGTAGAATGTGTAAACAGAACACTGTTATAAAACGATCACTTTACTTGCTATAGGCATTATGATGTAGTTCATCTAATGAATTTTGATTAAGTTAGTAGATAAAAAGATACTCCTTTTTCTTATCGTTTTTATAATCTTTGTATTATTTATCCAAAGTAACTCGTGCTTTATAGTTATAAGCAGGGACAACAAGATTTAATATTTTCTAAATATTTCGTTAATAAAAACAAACTTATTTTGTAGGAGGGTATTTAATGAGAAAAGTCACAAGTATGTTAACTAGCATCGTAATGCTTCTATCTTTACTTGCATTTGCAATCCAGCCAAGTAAAGTTGCTGCAACTTCACTAAGTGTGAATGGTAATTATGAAGCGGCAATTGGACCTGTATTAAAAGAAAAGATGGGATTAACTATCCAACCGTTAGAAGTAATTGTCACGTTCCATAAAGACGGTGGACCAGGGCAAGCAGAGTTTGATCTATTAAACTCGCTAGGTATTACAACAGGTATTGGTTTTCAATCATTACCGATTGCAGGTGTATTAGCAACGCCAGATCAAATTGAAGAATTAGCAAAAAATCCGAAAGTCCGTTCAATTTACTTTAACAGCGAACTTCAGTATGAAAACTATGAATCTACACACTTAACTGGGGCAAAGAAAGTTTTAAGAGATGATGCATTCCGTAAAGCAAATGGTGGATTACCTGTTTCAGGTAAAGATGTCACAGTATTAGTTAATGATACTGGAATCGATGGTACACATAAAGATTTAAAGTTTGGACCTAAAGTAATTCAAAACGTAGCAGCTCAAACAAATTTAAATGGAATCGTTTCAGGATTAATTCCAATTACGTATACAGAAGACGTTCCTAATACGGATACGGGCGGACATGGTACACATGTTGGTGGAATTGTTGGTGGAACTGGCGACATGTCAGGTGGTACGCATGAAGGTGTTGCTCCAGGAGTAAACTTAATTGGCTATGGTTCAGGTGCAGCCCTTTTCATCTTAGATACATTAGGTGGATTTGATTATGCATTAACGCATAGTGAAAAATATAACATTCGCGTTATTACAAATTCATTCGGAAGCACAGGTGATGTAGGAACTGACTTTGATCCTAATCATCCTACGAACGTAGCGACAAAAGCATTATATGACAATGACATCGTTGTAGTATTCTCTGCAGGAAACTCGGGACCAGCTGAAAGTACGATGACTGGTAACTTTAAGAAAGCGCCTTGGGTAATTTCTGTTGCTGCAGGTGATAAATTCGGACGTTTAGCTGAGTTTTCATCACGTGGAGTTGAAGGTAAAGGTGGAACAGTTGTAGTTGATGGAAAGACGTATACATGGGAAGACCGCCCAACTGTAACAGCACCAGGAGTAGATATTATTTCAACGAGAGCTTGGGATGTCCTTTCTCCATTAGGTCTTGAAGCTGATATTGCTGCAATGAAACCAGGAGAAGTACCTTATTATACAATGAACAGTGGAACTTCAATGTCTGCTCCACACGTAGCAGGGGTTGTAGCACTAATGTTAGATGCAAATCCTAACTTAAAACCTGATGACGTAAAGGCAATTTTACAAAAAACAGCAACGAACATGCCTGGCGAAAAAGCATGGGAAGTTGGTGCAGGTTATGTGAATGCATACGCTGCAGTTGACGCCTCCTTTAATAGAGAAAAAGAATACGGAAAAACGTTAAAAATGAACCGTGACTTTAATGGTTCAGTTAATTTAGACGTACAAAGAGAAGATATTACTATTGACTTTACACCAGGTGTGGAAAGTTATAAACCATTTGAAGTGGAAGAAGGATTAACGGAATTAGCAGTTACTGTTTATGGTAAAGGTGTAGAAGAAACGGGTAACCCAATTAATCTAGTATTAGTTGACCCAGATGGAGAAGAGTATAGCTCAGGAATCTCCCTATTATTTGCCCTTTACTATGATCGTACAGTAATTGTTAACTCACCAAAAGCGGGAACATGGAAAATTGAAATTCGCGGATTGAGAGGAAATACGTTAAATCCAATGGGAATAGCCGCACCTGAGCAAGTAGAAGGTGTTGTCACAACGAAGAAAGAAAATGGCTATACAGGATTAGATGATATTAATGGTCACAACGCAAAAGATGATATATTAGTAGCTGTATACAATCAATTAGTAGACAGTTATGCGGATGGAAATTTCAAACCCAATTTATACCTTACAAAGTATGAGTTAGCAGAGTACTTACTGTTAGGTGGAGCTATTCGTCAAACGTTACCAGATAATATTGTAGCATACGATAAATGGTTACCATATACTTCAGCGGTGTTAGCTAAAGGTGGAGCGTTAAAGGATTGGAAGCAAATGCAAAATGCTGTAATGATGGAAGATGCGTTTTCTTATCGTTCATATAAATATGTCACACGATCAGAACTAGCTTACTCAGTAGTGCAAACATTAGGATTACAAGAGGAAGCTGGAACGATAGCAACAGAAGAAATTACAGTACCATATAAAGATACACGAATTGTAATTGAAGATGCAGATCAAATTCCAGAACATTTACGTGGTCATGTGCAAGTTGCACTAGATAAGCAATTACTTAATGCTTATTTTAAAGTGGAATTAGTGATGAACGAATATACGTTAGAGCCAGAAGTAAAAATTACAGCTACTTTTGCTCCTAGCAAGAACGTAACAAGAGCAGATTATGCAGTAGCTGCAAACAGAATGTATAATGCTTATATGACATTAGAAAGATAATACTAAAGGAAAACTACCCATTCATTGGGTAGTTTTTTTTGTTCGTTTTTCTTTTTATTTTTTGTTTGTTATAATAGAAGAAATTTTTAAATAATTTCGCATTAAAGGAGGTGGGAAGGAAATGACTAATTGTTCTAACGTAAGCCACGGTCAATTTTTATCTTATATTTACATTTGCCGTGCAATTTTTCATGATGGGATTGCTCAAGGGATACGTATGTCCTTTTTTAGCAATTTCATATGGAAAATAGAGCGATGACATTTCTTTACCCACTGGAAATATATAATTTGTAAGCCATGGGAAGGTTTCATTTCTCATGGTTTTTTTATTCACAATGAACTCACCATGGGTAAGGAAAAAATGCTTATACATGGAAAGGGAGAAAATAACATGATCGTTTGTAGTGTACAAAAAGTAAGTAAAACATATGGTGGAAATACAATATTTGAGGATATCTCATTAGAAGTTCATGAAGGAGATCGCATTGGTTTTGTTGGCCGAAATGGTGGAGGGAAAACGACATTATTAAAGCTGATGGCTGGAATCGAAAGTTACGATAACGGTGCAATACATTGGCGTAAAGGTAGTGAAATTGGTTACTTAGCACAATTGCCGTCATATGCAGAAGGAACTAAAGTGTTAGATGCTTTAAAAAGTGCATTCCAACACTTAATAAGTATAGAAGAAAAGATGAAAAAACTCGAAGTAGAAATGAGCAAGATGGAGCAGGAAAAAAAGTTTCAAGCTATTTTACGAGAATATGGAGAATTACAGGAACAATTTACGGTAAAAGGTGGCTATGAAATTGCTGCAAATATTGAACGAATTGCAAATGGATTAGGGATAAGTTCATTGCTTAATAAGGAATTTGCCTTGTTAAGTGGTGGAGAAAAGACTAAAGTTGGACTAGGAATTATCTTATTAAAGCATCCGGACTTTCTATTACTGGATGAACCAACAAATCACCTTGACCTTCACGCGGTGGAATGGCTCGGTCATTTTTTAAAGGAGTATGAAGGGACAGTTGTTGTCATTTCCCATGATCGTTATTTCTTAGACGAAATTGCTACAAAAATTATTGACTTAGAAGATGGTGAATTACATACCTACCATGGAAATTATTCTTCTTTTGTCAAAGAAAAAGAAGACCGCTTGCTAAAAGAATTTCAAGCGTATCAAGAACAACAAAAGAAAATAAAAAAGATGAAAGAAGCGATTAAGCGATTACGAGAGTGGGCGAATCAAGCGAATCCACCCAATGAAGCATTGCATAAAAGGGCACGAAATATGGAGCGGGCGCTAGAACGGATGGAAAAAATAAATAGGCCAATCTTAAACCATAAAAAAATGAACTTATCCCTTGATGCAGGCAAGCGAAGTGGAAAGGATGTTTTTCACTTAAAAGATGTTTCAAAAAGTTATGATGAACGAGTATTATTTCAAGATGTAAATATGCATATGCAATTTAAAGAGCATGCCGCTATCGTCGGTGAAAACGGAGCGGGAAAGTCTACCCTTTTAAAGCTAATCTTAAAACAAGAAGAGCCAACATCTGGTGAAGTAAAAGTTGGGAGTAATGTGAAAGTCGGTTACTTGTCTCAACACGTTTATGATAATGAAGCTGATGAAACGCTCATTGATGCTTTTCGTAATGAGGTCCATGTTTCAGAAGGTGATGCAAGGCATATTTTAGCGAAGTTTTTATTTTATGGTTACTCTGTATTTAAGAATGTAAAGCAATTAAGTGGTGGGGAGCGGATGAGATTGCGCCTGGCGCAATTAATGTATCAAAATATTAATTTCTTAGTCCTTGATGAGCCGACGAACCATTTAGATATTGAATCACGTGAAGTGCTTGAAGATGCTCTTGATGACTATCAAGGGACTATTCTTGCCGTCTCCCATGATCGTTACTTTCTTAATAAATTATTTGAAAAAATATATTGGATTGAAAATAACAAAGTCCAATCATTTGCTGGAAATTACAGCTGGGCAAACGAAAAAATGAAAGAAAATAGAATTAGAATAGAAAATAAAGTTGAAAAAGCAAAAAAACAAGAGCAAGCTAAACCTAATCATAATGATAAATTTCCAAATAAGACGAATGATAAGATTGAAAAACAAATGCAGAAACTAGAAGCTGACATTGAAAAATTAGAAAAGGAAGTACTAAGTTTTGATCGTAAAATGAATGAAGAGACAGACGTAACTATTTTACAACAATTACATTCAGATAAAGAAAAGGTAAATGAACAACTTATAAAGCTCTATGACGAACTAGAAGATCTTCTATAAACAAGCTTGAAAATAGAATATAGCTAAAACGAACATATTAAAGCTATATAATATTTGAACTTTTGGAGGCTGTTTACATATGACCCGTAATTTCGTTAAGCCGAATGTCGTAGTTAGTAAATGTTTAGAATTTGATGAGTGTCGCTATAATGGCGAAGTCCTACCAGATGCAACTGTTAGAAACTTGTTACCATTTGTAACTTTTACTCCTATATGTCCGGAAGTTGAAATTGGTTTAGGTACACCTAGGGAAGTTATTCGAATTGTTCGTGAAGGAGAAGACGATAAGCTAGTTCAGCCTTCCACTAATGAAGATTTAACAGATAAGATGGTCAATTTTACGAAGACATACTTAGAATCTCTAAATGAGGAAGTGGATGGCTTCCTATTAAAGGGAAGATCGCCAAGTTGTGGTATTCGTGATGTGAAAATTTATGGTGGGATGGAAAAAGCACCGACAGTTGCTAAAGGGAGTGGATTATTTGCGAGAGGTGTAAATGATCAATACCCTAATTTAGCAATTGAAGAAGAAGGAAGATTAAAGAATTTCACTATACGGGAGCATTATTTTACAAAACTATTCACTTTAGCAGAATATCGCACATTAAAAAATGCTGAAAAAATTAGTCAGTTACAACAATTTCATGCCAAAAATAAATATTTATTTATGGCATACAATCAGCTTCGCTTAAAGAAACTAGGTAGAATTTTAGCAAATAATGAAAAAGGACCATATGAAGAAGTATATAACAATTATAAAGAAGAATTAGGGATGTTATTTGCAAAAGCACCGAGATATACTTCAAATATAAATGTTTGTGAACATATCTTTGGCTATTTTTCAAAACAGTTAACTAGTAATGAAAAACAATATTTTTTAGATTTGTTAGAAAAATATCGTGAAAGAAAAATACCATTGAGTAGTTTAACAGGTGTTTTAAAGTCTTGGGTTATCCGTTTTGAAGATGAGTATTTATTAATGCAAACTTATTTTGAGCCATACCCTGAGGAACTAATTGCAATAAGTGACTCTGGAAAAGGCAGAAGTTATAGCTAAGCATACAAGCGATCTAATCGTTTGTATGCTTTTTTTTAGGTAATCTGTACCTCCTTTGCCCATTTTGAATAGCATACAAAGAGGAGGAGTGTTGATAAAAATGATATGGAATGGTTTAAAAAAGAATTCAAAAGGTCAATCGACAATAATATTTGCGATTACATTACCGATATTTTTCGCAGCTATTGCCCTTGCAATAGATTTAGGATGGGTAACGTACCATATGTCAAAAGCGCAGGATGCCGCAGATTTAGCTGTTCTAAGTGGTGTGCAAAGCTTACCGTTAAATCCAGTTGAGGCGGAAAACACTACGCGCGAAGTATTTATAGATAATTATGGTAAAGGCGAATCAATCAAAAATATTCTCGTTATAAAAGGCACTAACAGCGTTAAATTAGACTATGTAGATGAGGTAAAGTTATTTTTCTTACCAATCGTTGGAAAAGACACTATAAAAATAAAGGGATCTGCAGAAGCGATTATTGAACCATTAGCTAAACCACATACAATTATACCAATGGCTATGAGTAATAAGACGCCATTCGTTATAGGTGAGGAAATTTTGTTATTCGGCCAATTAATCGACCCAGCTAGTGGTAATTTTGGTATAGTCGACCCCACGAATGATAACAGTTTGAGTCCGAACGATTTTGCAGACTTAATAGCCGAAGATTATAAAGGGGAAAAAGGGATGCCAGCTGCAGGCGATGAAATATGGACCCGAACTGGTGAACTTGGGTTACGAGTCAAAGAAGGGTTATTGCGCCGCATGGCTAACGGTAATTACTATATTATTTGTCCAGTTGTTGATTTTAATGTGATAAATGGTAAGTCAAAAGTGAAAATATTAGGTTATGTACGCTTTAAATTATCCTCTGTACTTTCAACAAGCGGCAGACATGTTGAAATTAAGGGGAAGTTTGTTGAATTTATCGAACCAAAAGGAGAGGGTAATGGAAATGCATTTGATTTTGGAACAAGAGCAATCAGATTAAAAAAGTAAAGGGTGATAGTGATGAAGTGGCTGAAAAATGATGAGCGCGGGCAATCCCTTGTTCTTATGGCATTCGGACTAACTTTATTTTTGGGGTTTGTAGCATTTTCAATAGATTTAGGATGGGTCATTTATCATCAAGTGAAGCTTGATGATGCAGCTGATTTAGCAGTTCTAAGCGGCGCCCAATCTTTGCCTGAAAACCCAGTAGTTGCTGAATTATCAGCGCGTGAAGTCTTTACTGAAAATTACAGCACTGATACACCAATCCAAAACCTTCTCCTTATAAATGGTGGAAATGGTGTAAAGATTGTTTATGAATATAAAGTAAATTTATTTTTCCTGCCATTATTAGGAAAAAGTGATGTTACTTTAAGTGGAGAATCAGAAGCTGTTGTCGAACCTGTTGCCATGCCAGGTCATATTGTCCCAATAGCAATTAATTCGATTACGCCAATGATTCCAAATGTCCCTATTGAACTAGTAGGTGATCTAAACGATCCGTCAAAAGGCAACTTTGGCTTAGTCGATCCGACAAGTGACAATAGTTTAGGTCCGAATGATTTTGAATACTATATTGCTAATGACTATAAAGGCGAAAAAGGCATGCCGCAAGCGTCCGAATATATTATGACAAAAACTGGTTCCCTCGGCCAACATATAAAAAAAGGCTTAGACACGAGGCTCGCGCAAGGAAAAAACTATATTTTATGTCCGGTCGTTGATTTTTCATTAGTTAATGGGAAAACCGAAGTGGAAATATTAGGTTATGCAAGATTTAAAGCACTTGTCGTTACAGACTTGAATGGAAGACATGTAACGATTACTGGTGAATTCGATGAGTTTATCGATACTAAGGCGTATGCGAATTCAATTGCAAACTATTATGGAGTAAAATCGGTCAAATTAATAAAATAAAAAAAATTCACTTTTTTTGTGTCACTCTGGGCGAATGCACATAGTATAACATCAGGAGGTGACCAAATAATGAATTTCTTAGAAAAAACAAAAGGGTTAATGAAGTCATTATGGAAAGATGAAGCTGGTCAAGGATTGGTGGAATACGGTTTAATTTTAGCATTAGTAGCAGTAGGGTTAGTAGTAGTTTTAGGGTTAATGAAAGATGAATTAGTAACATTATTTACTGATATTAACACAGAGTTAGCAAAACGTCCTTAGTATACTTTTATTTACTTATGAAATCAAAACATGAAAATTTTTCGGAATATTGAAAGTGATGGAAAGTGCTCTTTGGTAGGTTAAAAGCTGATTAAGTTTTTAACACTTTGGGCGGCCCATCATACTATAAAATCAGGAGGTGACCCTCTAATGAATTTATTAGAGAAAACAAAAGGGTTAATGAAATCATTATGGAAAGATGAAGCAGGTCAAGGATTGGTAGAATACGGATTAATCTTAGCATTAGTAGCAGTAGGGTTAGTAGTAGTACTAGGATTAATGAAAGATGAATTAGTAACATTATTTACAGATATTAATACTGAATTAGCGAAGCGACCTACAACAGGACCATAAGAAAAAATATAATTTAATGAAAATTTGATAGGGGACCAGTGGTCCTCTATCTTCACTTAAGGGGGATTATTATGGAAATACAAATTTCTACAGTAGTACTTACTCTCTTATTTTTAATCGTGTTTATTTTAGACTACAAATATCGCATTATTCCAAATTGGTTAACAGTTAGCACCATCTTAGTCGCTTGGATGACAGCTCTAATCCTTGGTGGCTTTTCACTGTTTTTAACTAGTTTACTAGGAACACTAGTAGGTTTCCTAATACTTTTTATCCCATTTGCTCTTGGCGGAGTTGGTGGAGGAGATGTGAAATTTTTAGCAGCAGTAGGAAGTTTAACTAGCTTACCGTTCCTGTTGAAAATTGTCCTATTCGGGTTAATTGTCGGTGGGTTAACTTCCATTTTTGTTATGCTGAAAAATAGTGAAATTAAAGGGTTTAAACAGTTTATATACGCATTATTTTTACGAAAATATTTACCAAACAATCTAGTGAAAGGTCATGCAATTCCATTAGGATCCTGTATTAGTTTAGCAGGGTTAATTCTAATTGGATTTCAATTATTAAGGTGATAATATGCAAAAATATCAAAAACTTTTAATCGTATTCGCTTTTCTATTTGCCGTGTTAACGACATTCATTGGTTACAAACTATTTTTATCAATGACTTTAACGGAAGAAGTTAAACAAGAACAATTAATTAAAGTCCCAATTGCAGCAGAAAATTTAAGCGCAATTACAGAGATTGATGAGAGCCATATTATTTATGTTGAATTACCAGAAGAATATGTAAAGAAATTTTCAATCATAACAGATGAAAGTTTAATAGTTGGGAAGGTCTTATTGTCGCCAATTGATAAAAATAGTCCATTCTCGAAAAGTGATTTATTAGATGAAGAGAATAATATCCCATTTATTCTACCGGAAAACTATCGAGCAATCACAATTGACTTAACACCTGTAATCGGTGTCGCAGGTTATTTAACTGAAGGAATGTATGTGGATATCATATGGACTTATGAAGTAAATGATGTTGTTTTCACATCGGTTCCATTGGAAAACGTAAAAATACTCGCAGTTGGATCGGCTGATTTTGGTGGACAAATAGCGGCATCTGAAAGCGCAGATACAATAACACTAATGCTACGTCCTGAAGATGCACAGAAGTTAACATATATGACTAGTACAGGAGAGGTAAAATTAATGTTAAGGTCTTCGCCTATAATTCCGAATGAATATTTACCTACTATTAATTTATTAAATGTAGGTAGTAATGGAGGAGGAGAAGATAATGGAGAAAATTAGAATCTACCATATAGACCAAAATGAAGATGCACTAAAATTAATCAAGCAATTTTCACAGCGTGCACCGAGGTTGCACATTATAAGTAGCTCGACATCACTTGAAGAAGGCTTTGAAGAAATACAGAGAATATTTCCAGATATCGTATTAATCGATGAAAATGTAGCTGGAGGAAACCTTGCACCGATTATTCAAAAAATCATATTACACTCACCTTATTTAGGTGTTATTGTAACGTGTACGGAATATAGCAAAGGGAAAATTCGTCAATATATGAATGCTGGTGCAAGAGATTGTCTCGTCAAACCATTTACAGCAACGGATCTAGCTCAATCGGTTATGAAAGTAAATAAGTATAATCAAGAACTAAAAAATCATATTGTTAGAAGCACAACGAGAATTTTGACTCGTGCGCCAAAAATGATCTCCATTTTTAGCACGAAAGGAGGCGTAGGAAAGTCTACGGTTTCCACTTTGTTAGCTGCAGGCCTTGCCAGCCTTTATAAAGAGGACACAGCAATAATTGACTTAGATCTACAGTTTGGCGATGTATCCTTACTACTCGATTTGAAACCTCAAAAAACAATAACGAATGCAATAGAAAGCATTGGCCAACTATCATCAAGTGATTTAAGAAGTATTATGACAAGGCATCACATTGGCCTTCATGTTTTACCTTCCCCTCTCAATCCCGAAGAAGAAGACTTTATTACAGAAGAAGCTACATTGAAAATGTTTAAATTAGCGAAAGAAGAATTTGATTATGTCATCATTGATGGGCCACCAGGGTTCAATACGCAAAATATTATTGCTTTAGAACAAAGTGATTTAGTGTTATTAATCACTTCTCCAGAATTAATGGCATTAAAAAATACAAAGAATGGCTTAAGGACATTAACAGAATTAGGAATTGATCAAGACCAAATTAAAGTAGTAGTTAATCGATATTCGAAAAAATCGAACATCTCCATCTCTTTAATTGAAGATGTTTTAGGCTTAGAAGTATTTGCAACAATATCCAATGACTATCCAAGCGTCATTAAATTTTTAAATCAAGGGGAACCGCAACTTATTTATGATGGTAATGGAAAAATATCAAAGGACTTAAGAGCGATTATTGAAGGATTACGAACGTACCATACTGTTCCGGCTCAAAAAGGGAAAGCAAATCTCTTTCAATGGCTAATGCAGAAAGTCCAAAAATAAGGAGGGGGAGATTTTGTCATTATATGATCGAATAAAATCAAAAAAAGATAACCCTGAACAAAATGATCAACGAGAGCTTGAAATCGTTAATCTCATTCAAAGCATACGTGCAGATTTACTATTTGAAGCACAAACACAAAATATTGATGGGCAAACAAAAGAGAACTTAGAAAAAAATGTTAAACAACTGCTGGAAAACTACTTGCGAAAATCGGAAAGATTTCTTCCGAAAGAGGAAAAACAAGGTTTAATAGAGCAAATTGTACAAGACATTTCAGGGTTAGGACCGTTACAACCATTACTAGATAATGAAGATATTTCAGAGATAATGATTAACGGTCCGAAGCAAGTTTTTATAGAAAAGAAAGGTAAGCTCACGCTTTCGAGCACAAAATTTATTAATGACAGCCATGTGATGAACGTCATTGATAAAATTATTGCACCACTAGGTAGAAGGTTGGATGAAAGTAGCCCGAAAGTTGATGCTAGATTACCAGATGGTTCCCGTATAAACGCAATTATTCCACCATTAGCATTAAATGGACCGACGGTTACGATTCGAAAATTCCAAAAAGATCGCCTTACAATTAATCATCTCATTCAGTATAAGTCTCTTAATCGAGAAATGGCTAATTTCCTCCATACTGCTGTTCGTGGCAGAATGAATGTACTTGTCGCAGGAGGAACTGGTAGTGGTAAAACAACGTTGTTAAACATCTTAAGTTCATTTATCCCTAAAGATGAACGAATTGTAACAATTGAGGATGCGGCCGAATTAACTTTGAACCAGCCACATGTTGTTTCTCTAGAAACGCGACCACCTAACATTGAAGGTAAAGGTGAAATAACGATCAGAGATCTTGTTATTAATTCACTTCGTATGCGACCCGACAGAATAATTGTTGGGGAGGTACGTGGTGGGGAAGCATTAGATATGCTGCAAGCGATGAACACAGGCCATGATGGCTCTTTGTCAACAATTCATGCAAACACACCGCGTGACGTCATATCTAGATTAGAGACATTAATCTTAATGTCAGGGTATGATTTACCAATGAAAGCTATCCGGCAACAAATTGCTTCTGCAGTGGATCTAATAGTATTACAAAAGCGTTTTTCTGATGGCAGTAGAAAAATTACGCATGTTACGTTAGTAGAAGGAATGGAAAACGAGACAATTACGTTGCAAGACTTATTCGTATTTGAAGAGGTTACCACATACAAAAATAGTAAAGTAAGTGGTCGATATGTGAAGGTCGGCGCACCACCGAAAATAAACGGGCATGGGTGGGAATAGTATGGAATGGGCTTTTATTATTTGTGTATTTTTAACAGTGCTTATTCTTACAATATTTTTTGGAACTTTTATAGTACAAAAAATAAATTATAAATTGCGTATCCGCTATATAATGAAAGAAAATATAATAACTAAAAAAAATAAAAAGAAAAAAGTTCCACGGAAAGATAATACAATTGGGAAGTTCATGCAGAAACTAGAAATGAATATTGATGCTGCAGCTATCCCGTTAAGTCCGAAAGAGTTTATAGTCATTCTTTTAGTTATTAACGTATTAATAATAATTTTCACAACATTTCTTCTCAGTATTGTGAAGTCATTCATTATTTGCATCATGCTGGATGGTTTAATTTTCTTCATTCTTCCTAAGTTCCACCAAAGGCGAAAAAATAAAATGGTTGCCCAACTCCCTGATGTTTTAGACTTAATTTCCAATGCACTAAAAACGGGATATTCAATAGTTCAAACATTAGACCTTGTTTCAAAGGAGAATTTCTCACCGCTATCTGAGGAATTTGGCAAACTAGTTCAAGCGTTAAAATTTGGAGAATCCTTTGAAGTAGCCTTTAATGATTTAGCAAAGCGGCTTGATATTAGAGAAATACAAACTGTAGTAGATACAATATTAATTACAAGAGAAACAGGTGGCAACATGACACATGTGATTGAAGGGCTTTTAGAAATTATGAGGGAAAACCAAAGACTACAAGGTGAAGTGAAAGCACTAACAGCTCAAGGAAGAATTTCGTCATTGGTCATTGGTTCGATGCCTATCTTTTTATTTGCAGTCTTAATGATGATAAGTCCAGATTACATGATGCTTTTGTTTAGTCATCCACTTGGAATAATCATGGTTATTATTGCAGTAGTTTCACAAATTATTGGTTATGTAATCATGCATAAGTTAATACAGCTTAAAGTGAGGTGATATAGTGTTTCTTTTTATTATAACGTTATTTATTGCATGCTTTTGCTTTATTGTATTGTTACTTCAACTATTGATGTTAGGGCCAAAGCAACGATTGAAAATAAGAATAGCCGAGCATATACCTAAAGATCACTTAACGAAGTATGATAAACCTCTAATTGTTCGTATACTAGATCCAGTCATTCATTGGTTAAGTAAATTAATCATCAACATTACACCGATAAGTTATAAACAACATTTAGATATAAAAATTCGAAGAGTCGAATCAAAATATACGTTAAATGATATTTTGATTATTAAACTATATTTAATCTTTATACTGTTTTTAAGCTTTACAGCTTATGCTTGGTTTATTAAGTTTCCTAATTTTTTCCTCATTATTTTTTCACTGCTTATTGCTTACTTCCTACCTGACCTTATTCTAAACTCTGTCGTAAAGAAAAGACGAACTGAAATATTAATGGAACTTCCTGTGTTTATTGACTTACTGTCAGTAATTTTAGAAGGTGGAGTTTCCTTTGACAATGCTATTAGGAAAATTTGTGGAAGAAAAAAAGGTCCCATTTATAGCGAATTTAATAAATATATCGAGGAAGTCAATTTAGGCACTAGCCGTGAAAATGCTCTGAAATCACTGGCTAAACGAGTCCAATTAGCTGAACTTGATTCGTTAGTCCGCTCCATTTTTCAAGGGGAAAAGATGGGTGTAAGTATTTTAAAAACGATTCAAATACAAGCGAAGCAGCTACGTGTGAAGCGTTCGCAAAATATTCAAGAACAAGCGATGAAGATACCTATTAAAATATTATTTCCGTTAATCTTATTTATCTTCCCACCAATATTCATTATCATTTTAGGCCCTGGGGCCATTCAAATACTGCAAAACTTTGTCGCTAGATAATAATGAGAGGTGAATGAAGTTGGAATTATCGAAAAATCGAAAGAAAACATTTGCAAGTAATAAAGCTTTACCTCATTGTACCTTTGTCATTGTGACAAGGAACAATGAATCTGAATTGAAAAATATCTTACATCACTTAAGTACACATTCATTATTTTCAAGTGATTTTGGGAATGTAATTATTGTCGACTTTTATTCCTTTGATAAAACAGTAGAAGTAGCAAAGCAATTTCAAATGGAGTTTCCAGAAAAGATTCGCTTAATACAAAAAAATCCGCAAAAAACATTTGTAGAGCTTATCCATCCGTATGCTTCTGATCAAATGGTGGAGTTCATTAATTTAATGGAAATTAGCCGTCATAATCATTTGCCGCCTAATCAATATAAAAATTGGGTAAGTAAGTTAGTTAAAAAAGCAGGATATAACTCTGGAAATACTGTCGACAATTTGCAAATTATTGAGCGAATGGAAAGTGAACGGGAATATCTCTTTTTTACAATAAAGAAAAGTGTGATTGAACCGTTAACTCATATGGAAATGAAGTTAAAAGATAATACTGATGGTACTGAAGATGTTACGGGGCTAGAAGTTGTCAGTAAAGTATTAACTGATTTACAAACGTTAATTCAGCATTTTGATCCTTCTTTATTTATCGGCAATACGTTATTTCCGAATTTAACAGCATTAATTGAAGACTTTTCAAAGCGTTCCGATGTGACTGTCCTATTAAGTGAGACAGGGAAAGAATTAAAAATAAATCAAACAGTTGGAATTAGTATTATTCGGATGATTCAAGAAGCATTAGAACTTTGTGAAAGAGAGCGTAATGCAACTGAAATTGACATTCGTATCCGCTGGGGAATAAAGAAAGTTTATGTGCAAATAAAAGATAACAGTAATAAAGTTTTTAACCGAAAAAACTCACAGAAATCACTTAGATTTATTGAGGAAAGACTTCATTTATTAGATGGAAGCTTACGTCTGAATGTATTACAAGATCAAGGAGTTCGCTTTTTACTAGCAATTCCTATCGAAGAACCAGGCGAAAGTGAAGAAGATCAATGAGAAATGATGAGAAGGGACAAAGTTTAGTAGAGTGGGCAATTATTTTACCAATTATAATACTGCTATTCGTTGGAATGATAGATTTTGGTTATGCATTTGCTAAGCAACATGCCGTTAGCCAAGTGGCAAAAGAGCTTGCTAGATCTGCTAGTATTGGTGAAACGATTGCTGATTTACAAACAGAGGCCTTTAAT
The DNA here is from genome assembly GCF_002262935.1 of Lottiidibacillus patelloidae. Lineage (NCBI taxonomy): Bacteria > Bacillati > Bacillota > Bacilli > Caryophanales > Bacillaceae > Lottiidibacillus > Lottiidibacillus patelloidae. The sequence continues at coordinate 231,216 of NZ_NPIA01000004.1, forward strand.
ATGGCTGGAGCAATCATTAATCCAGACACTATTACACATACTGAAGTAAGTAATACATCAGTATTTACAATTACAGCTACTGATGGGAAACAAGTGATTATTACTTTTGATGAATCTTTAAAAACAAGAGCAAAAGGGAAAAAATTTAGAGTATTAGTCGAGTATACGTATGTACCATTTACGCCAATCGTTAACAATGCTGACATCCCATTAGCCTCGCAATATTATACAAAATCGGAAACAATGCAAAGTAATTAAAATGAAAAAAATCCCCAAGTTTGTTTATGGGGATTTTCTATGTTAGATGATTTTTTCGTCCTTTAAGATGTCTATAAATAAGCGTACGATTTCTGGATCGAATTGTGTTCCTTGACAACGTTGTAACTCTTTTACTGCCATTTCAGGAGCAAGACCTTTTCGATATGGACGGTCAGATGTCATAGCATCATAACAATCAGATACAGCAATAATCTTTGCTTCAATGAGGATTTCATCATCTTTTAAGCCGTGAGGATATCCTTTTCCATCTAAACGTTCATGGTGTTGAGCAATGATTTCACTTAAATTTTTGAAGTAAGTGCCTTCAACCATCTTTGAGCCATCTAACGGGTGTTTTTTTATTATTTCGTATTCTTCGTTTGTTAGACGACCAGGTTTATTTAAGATTTCGATAGGAGTATGTATTTTACCGATGTCATGAAACAAAGTCGCATAAAATAATACTTCTAATTTATCTTTTGGCCAGTGAAGACGTCTAGCTATTTTCAGTGCATAATCTTGAACGCCAAGGCTATGTTCTAGCGTATATAAGTCTTTGTTTTGCACTTCCTGAACAATTTTCTTAAGTTCTTTCACTCGTTCACTTAAGTAATGAAAGACAGGCTTTGTCGATACATATAAAAGTTTCACTTTTGTCATTGCAGTAAAGTAAAAAGGCTCAGTCAAATTTTGTGTATAGAAGTACTCACCTTTTTGTAAGGTGGTTTTTGATGTAGTGCTTTCTGAGAATATTTCACCTTCAATGATATAGAAAAATTCTAGCGTTGCATCACTACCACTAGGGTCTAAACAAAATGCCATATCCTTCTCAATATCTTGGAACATAATTTCTGCGCCATCGCCTTTAGCTATTAGACATAACTGGTCGAAATCTTGGACTGTTTTTTCTATACATGATGTTTCTTTTCCTAAGAATAATCCATTTGTCATTTCTTTCACCTCTTGGCGCTAGCTTGTCATAGTATATAATTAGCGATCTAGTTTTCCGATTACTCGAAGTGGATCTACAGGGACTGTTTTGTCACCAATCGTAACATCTATAAAGTAAATTTCTACCTTATATCCTTTATTTTCAGCATAATCCTTCGTTTTTATTGAGATATCTTCCGTTTTCTCTTGAAGTTGATCAATAACAGCTTCTCTTTCAGAAGTATACTCTTCTAAAGACATCTCACCAGTTTGATAGGCATTGTAGAGATCAGAGCCTTCTGCAACGGCCTTAGCAATTAACTCGTCAATTTTCTCATTAGCATTATCAACTTTTTCTTGAACAGATTGCATGTCTTTATCTTCGTTAGAATTTACATCGGCAAATGCACTTGGAATCGATAGTGTTAATGCCATAACAATAGCTAATGTTGTATTTAGTAGTTTTTTCAAGTGATTACCTCCAGCTAAATAATAGTTTCCTTATCTTATATAATGCCATAAAGTCGCTATTTCTTGCTACAATTATTTTTAGAAAATACTTACTTTTTGTATGTTTATGTCGTTTAATTTAAATATGTAAAATCATGACAAGTTGTATTATGAAAATTGCAACCTGAAATGAATGTGTTACGTCTAAATAGTGAATTACAGTAGAAAGGAAGTGATAAAGTTGAGTGACCGAAAACACTTCGCAGATAAGGACAACTCATTAGAAATATTAATGGATGTTTATGGAGAAGAAATTGTCAGATTATGTTACACATATGTAAAGAGTTGGGCTGTTGCTGAAGATGTTACGCAGGAAGTTTTCCTTACTGTTTATCAAAAGCAAGCTCAATTTAAAAGAAACTCTTCTATAAAAACTTGGATATACAAGATTGCTATAAATAAATGCAAAGATCATTTAAGAACGTGGCACCATAAAAATACAATACTTTCTGAATTTGTGTCGAAGTTTATTAAGAGTAATGAAGTCTCAGTTGAAGAACAAGTGACAATGTTGGAAGAACAAACAGAGTTAACGGAAAAGGTCATGAAATTACCTTTGAAATACAGGGAAGTCATTTTACTACATTACTATAAAGACTTTTCAATTAAGGAAATGAGTCAGCTCTTAGTTTGTAAGGAATCAACGATAAAATCAAGGTTATTTCGTGCTCGTGCTTTATTAAAAGTAGAGATGGATGAAAAAAAGGAGGCGAGTTAAGGAATGGCTAACGATAAATTAAAGTGTTTAAAACATGAGATGGACCCATACTTATCAAAAAAGCAAAAATTCACCCCTGATTTAAGGAAGAGAATTCGTAGTAGTGTTAAAGCATTGGAACAGGAAAAGGATAGTAGGGCTCGCCTGCCAAAGTTTCTCTTTCCAAAACTGATGACAGCTGCCTTATCACTAGTACTAGTACTTAGTATTGGCTGGGTTATTTATGAAAATACTTCTTTTGGGACAAAAAGTGGAAACGAAGGAAAAGATGATCCGATAGTACTAAAGGATGTAGAGGGAAATAAGGATAAGGAAGAGTCACCTCCTATAGGTGAGGAAGAAAGAGAAGAAAAGTTTTATTTAGAAGGTGTTTATCTAATGGATGATGCCGCTGAAGTACTTGCTACTTACGGAGAGCCGGAAGAAAAGTATTATGATGATAAAACTGGGATTGAAACAATGAAGTATTCAATTCAAGAAGAACCATTCGTCTGGATACATTTCAGCATCTTAGATTCAAAAATCGTTGGACTTTCTATGTATTATGATGGGCCGATTCACGAAGAAGGCGTTTATAATAAAAATAGATATATCAGTGACTTTGGAGAACCAAGTGAAGTACGTGAAGTATCCTGTTACCACACAGCTACTTGTGAGGAATTAGTGTATCGAACGAAAACAGCTGAAAAAGTAGTCCGCTTTTCATGGGAAGGACATTTAGAATTTGTTACGATTAAAAATACTGAAGTGTACCGTACTGCCCTTTCGGAAGAAGATATTTTGTCGCTAATTCTAAAAGGAAGCGAGCATTTCTGGTAGCCTTTCATGGTGGGAATGATACAAACCATGAGACTTTTAGCTATAATGATTGGGAAGTAGAGTTCGACTATTTTGGTGAAGATTTAGACACAGCTGAAAAGATGATCGACTACTTAGATGTTGTATACTCACAACGAATGATTGAGTATCTATTTATGAAATATGATTGGATTGAACATGATGGGAAGTTAGCACGACCACTAACGGGGTTAGGAAGCTTAGCTAGTTGGCAAGATTTAGTTTTTCTTAATATTGAGCGAACCGCAACTGAAATGGTTGTATCGGTTGAAGTTCCACTTGGAGATACTGGACAAGTGATTGAAGAAGAAGTGATCTTAATCTATTCGGAAGAAAAAAGTTGGTTATTGGATACAGAAATTCGCTAATGTATTTAAGACTTAGAACTTTACCGGTTCTAAGTCTTTTTTTCATAGTAAGAAGGACTTCTGACGTCGGTTATGGAAGTGGGTTAAGGCAAGAAATTTTCAAACGAAAAGAACTTTATAAAAGTCATAATAAAGAAAAAAGCCTGTCATATACTATATCTAATGTCTTTATATTAATGAGGTGATGAAATGAGTCAAGCAACTAAGCCGGTCTCGCTAAGCCGCTTTTTGAAAATAGTCTTCAAACGGTTTATAGATGATGATGTAATTGGGCTTTCCGCACAGCTTGCTTTTTTCTTTTTGTTATCATTATTTCCTTTCTTATTATTTACAATGACCTTACTAAGTTATTTGCCAATTTCGGTAGATGACGTTTTAAATATCATTAATAAATATGCGCCAGGGGAAGCAATGAAAGTAATTGAAACAAATTTAAGTTCCATCTTAAACGTTCATAGAGGTGGACTATTATCAGTCGGAATTATCGTAACCATTTGGTCGGCTTCAAATGGTATTAATGCTGTCATACGCGCACTTAACCGTGCTTATGATGTTCAAGAAAGCAGGCCATTTCTGTTAGCAAGATTAATGGCAATTTTACTCACAATTGCAATGATTGTTGTTATTATTATCGCATTATTATTACCAGTGTTTGGAGAGCAAATTGGTATTTTTGTTTTCTCTCACTTTGGCTTATCTAATACATTTTTAACGGTTTGGAATACAATTCGTTGGTTATTGAGCTTCGTCGTAATTATCACTGTGTTTGGCTGTCTATATTTCTTTGCACCAAATAGACGCTTACCATTTAAAGAGGTGTTAGTTGGAGCTTTTTTTGCCACGCTAGGGTGGCAAGTTGTATCATTAGCATTTTCCTACTATGTAACGAACTTCGGTAACTTTACTGCAATGTATGGTAGTATCGGAGGTATTATTATTTTGATGTTTTGGTTTTATTTATCGGCAATGATCCTCATATTAGGTGGGATAATTAACGCAACTATCTTTAAGTTGAAGCATAACGTATGATTTTTCTTATCGAGGTTATTCTAACAGTGTATCTTGGATTTCTAGGATGAGAAAGGTGGGCAACGATGAGCGACAATAAGGAAAATAACAATGTGAAAAACAATAAAAAGCAAAAAAGTGGTGGAAAGCATAAAACAAGTAGTAGTGCTAATAAGAAAAATAACTTCCATTAAAAAGAAGAAACCGCTACCTATAGGTTAGCGGTTTTCTTCTGCGCTCTGTTCCTTTTTATCTTCTGGTAATGGATCTATTTTACTAGCTTCTGGGAGAACTTCATAAGCTTTATTCGTAACTGCAATCGTCAAACCGACAACAATAGCTATAATAACGAATGATACAATCATAATCCACATCATTGTAGTCATGCTTGTGTTCCTCCTAACGTAACAGACGTAAGCTGTTTAGAATAACTAAAATGGTACTGCCTTCATGTCCTATAACAGCAAAAGGTAAATCAAGGAATTGTAAAAAGTTCGATATAATAAGCATAACAATAACTGTTATTGAAAAGAAGATATTTTGTTTAATAATGCGATTCATTTTTTTCGATAATTTAATTGCATCAGCAATTCGTGACAGGTCATTTTTCATTAAAACGACATCTGATGTTTCAAGTGCTACATCAGTTCCTTCCCCCATGGCAATTCCGACATTAGCTGTCGCAAGAGCAGGGGCGTCATTAATGCCATCACCGACCATCGCCACATGGCGATATTGTTTATTTAATGTTTTAATGTGATTAACTTTTTCTTCTGGTAAACATTCAGCAATAAAGTTTTTTACCCCTGCTTCGCTAGAGATTGCTTCTGCAGTTTTTTGACTGTCTCCAGTAATCATCATTGTATATAGTCCTGCATCATTTAACTGTTTTACCGCAGCATTACAGTTCTGTCTTATTGTATCTTTTAAGGCGAAAATCCCTGCTATTCCGTTTTCATCACTAACGTAAACGATTGTTTTTCCTTCTTCTTCAAGTTCCTTGCTAATCCCATTTGCAAAGGAGTTTGCTTCCTCCTCGCCTACGAACCCTTTTTTTCCAATCGTCCACTCTTTTCCGTTAAGAATCGCTTTAACTCCCCATCCTGACACATCTTTCATTTCATCAACAGACATAAAAGTCGTAATATCTCTGCTTTTTGCATAAGTAACGATTGCTTGTGCAAGAGGATGGTTAGAGTGATTTTCGATGGATGCAGTAATAGTAATTAATTCATTTTCATCCATACCTATTCTTTGCTTCATATCTGTTACTACAGGTTTACCATTCGTCAATGTTCCTGTTTTATCAAATGCGATTGCTTCAAGTAGTCCTAATTGTTCGATGTGGCTTCCGCCTTTAAACAAAATTCCTTTTCTTGCGCCATTTGAAATGGCTGACAATGTTGCTGGCATTATCGATGCTACTAGTGCACATGGCGATGCGACAACGAGTAACACCATTGCTCGATAGATGGTTTCTTCCCAGCCCCATCCAAGCGCATAATGGGGTAAAAATAACATAAGTCCAACGAATGCTAAGACAGCTTTTACATAATAGCCTTCAAACTTTTCAATAAATTGCTGTGAAGGGGATTTTTCATTTTGTGCTTCTTGTACTAAATGAACGATCTTCTGGAATAGTGTTTCATCACTTCTTTTCGTAACTTCAGCAGTAATCGAACCTGTTAAGTTAACCGTACCTGTATAAATAACACCGTCGTTTTCTTTACTAACAGGAATAGATTCTCCCGTAATTGCCGATTCGTCAATTGTAGTTTTTCCAGTAAGAATTTTACCATCGGTAGGAATGCGTTCCCCTGGTTTAATTTTAACGATATCACCAAGGTTTAATTGAGAAACAGGAACGACAATCTCATGATTCCCATCAATAACTAAAGCTTCATTTGGTTGGAGATCCATTAGTGATTCGATTTCTTTATGACTTTTGTTTAATGTATATGTTTCCAATGCACCGCTAAGTGCGAAAATAAAAATTAGGATTGCACCCTCAGCCCAATAGCCAATAATTGCAGAACCTATTGCAGCTAGTATCATAAGTATTTCCACGTTTAATTCTTTATTTGCAATTGTATCTTCAATACCTTCTTTTGCTTTTGCAAAACCTCCGATGGCAAAGGCTGAAAGATAGAGAATGACAGAGGTAGATTGATAGTTTTCAAATAGTAACCAGCCGATTAAAATGAGTAATCCACTAAAAAGTGCAGCGATAAGCTCACTATGTTTCATTATAAGTGGTATAAGTTTTTTAATTGGCTGTGCTTGATTATTATGGTGTTTAGGAGTTTCCACGTTTACTTTTCCTAGTTCCATTTCGCTCACCGCTTTCTTATTGAGAATGAAAATCATGCTTATAAAACGACGAATGCTGCCATCAATAGACGGCAGCAGGCATAAATACAAGTTTTCTTTCGAACAATTATTAAGTTAATGAAATTATACCATTATAGGTCTTAAAAGGGAAGGCAAACCGTTTTAATGAACTTCGATATGTGATAATATGCTAGTATGAAAATGGATTGGGGAATACAAAATGGAAATAGAAAAGAATGATATAAGTTATAGCTATTTACGGACACGCATCAAAAGGTTTGCTTTTCTTTGTTTTGTTCTCTATTTTTTCTTTCTAGGATATATCACATTGTTCACATATAACTATTACGTATACGGACCTTCCTTTAATGTTGTAATCTTCGATAGTATTAAATTAATGCTTAGAAGTGGAAACTACTGGCTGTTCTTTAAGAATGTCATTGGCAATGTGTTGTTATTTATGCCTTTAGGCTTCTTACTGCCACTCATTCATAGAAAAATGAGAAACTTCTTTTATATGTTTGCTACAGGCTGGTTACTAAGTACGTTTATTGAGCTAATTCAATATACGGTTGCTAAAAGAATTTTTGACATTGACGATATCCTTTTAAATACAATAGGCACAGTTGTTGGGTTTATACTGTTTCACCTTTTTGCTTTCATATATAAGTTAACAATTAAAATATTTGTAAAATAAAAGGAGAACCGCAATGCGGCTCTCCTTATTTTGTTTCTTCACCTAGAACACGATTAACACGTTTCGTTAACATTTTCATTCCGCTTCCACCAGCTTGGAAGTGACGTAAGTTTCCTTCACGGTCAAATACGTAATAAGCGGGTACATATTGATTTTCAAAAGCATCAGTTAATTTATGGTCATTGTCGACATAAATAGGTTGTGTAATATCGTGCTCAGCTGCAACTTCTTTTACTTGTTCTAAATCTGTATCTTTTTCAGAACGAGGCATATGAACAGCGATAACATTTAATTTATCTTTATATTCATCTCGGAAATTGTTAATGTCCGGCATAGCTTCTTTACACATTCCACAGCTTACTGACCAAAAATGAATGAGTGTTGGTTTATCGCCTACAAGATCACTTTTAGACACTTCACCATTTAACCAAGTAGTAGCACCTGTTAGTTCTGGCATTGGTTCACGTAACTTCATAAAATCACCTCTATTTTTTATTGTTATTACATTGTAATCATTATAATTAAAGTATAGTAGTGAGCTTTAATGATGTCAATGTTCCAGCTTAGAGATTGTAGTATTCCACAATCACAGTCTTTCCATATACATTACATATTATATGCTTGTGAAAAAAGTGTTATTTCGCTAACACGGTGTTTTTCCCAACTGAAATATAAGTGATAAAAGTGATTAGAAATAACCCACTAATAATAGCGAAAAAACTAATATTATAGAAATATTGGATAAATAGTCCACCAATAGATGGTCCCATTAAACTACCGATGCTAAAAAAGATACCACACATTAAATTGCCAGTTGGTAGCAAATTTTTAGGCATTAAATCGGCCATATAAGTAATTCCCAGTGAGAATGTTGAACCGACTAACATCCCAGCAATAAATAAGCAAATAGTTAAAGCAGTAAAGGAATGTTCTAATAAACTTGCTAAAGTAAAGCTAATAAATCCGAGAAAAAGAATTGTTTTCAAAACGATACTCCGGCCAAATTTATCACTGATCATTCCTAAAGGTAATTGAAAGATAATTGCTCCAATTGCAAATGCTGCTAAAATAATTGAAACACTTGGCACATCGAGCCCGATTCGCAATGCATAGACTGGAAAACTACCATTAAGTGAAGCTTCTAAAAATCCGTATATGAGTGGCGGTAAAAAAGCGACCCAAGCATACTTCCAGGCAGTTGAAAAACGTTTAAGTGTATCAAAAAATGAGTTTACACCAATATCTTGTTCGGGAAGTTCATTTTTAAGTGCAAATAAAAATAGCCAAGCGATTAAACATAATAAGGACGATACGATAAAAGGAATTGCTTCATTTATTTCAACAAGTGGTGTCATTAATGGCCCTAATGCAAAGCCAATTCCAAAAAAAAGTCCATAAAGTGAAATGTTACGTCCTCGTCTATTCTCAGGTGAAAAGTCGGTAATCCATGTTTGGGTTGCAAAATGTAAGGCGTGATCGCCAACACCGATTGCTAAACGGAGAAAGAACCAAAACCAAAAAGATTGCCATAACGGAAATAAGGCAAGAGAGACTATAACTAACAATCCGCCTAAGATAATAATTGGCTTATATCCAAATTTTCTTAGTGGTTGTTCCATAAACGGAGATGCTAAAAGAATACCTATGTATAATGCAGTAGCATTAAGACCATTTAAAAATGAAGAGACCCCATTATTTTCAAAAATAATAGCTATTAATGGTAATAACATACCTTGACTAAAACCAGAAATAGCTACAATACTAACTAATACCCAAAATCGAAAATTCGTATTTTTCTTTTTCATGATGTGTCTCCAATGTTTATTTTTAATAAGTAATTTTCATTTTACAAGAAAATGGTCGATGGAGAAACTAATATTATTTTTTCTATGAGTAGAAGTAAGCTCTGCATATGGACATTGTTTTCCTAAGTTAGTTATACTTGAATCTATAATGAAATGGAGTGATTTTATATGAAATTTGAAATGAAAGAAGATGTTGGTTTTAAAGTAGATTTAGCATATGGCGAGTTACATGTCGCTGGAGACGAGGATTATGGATTTCGTCCTTTTCAACTAATGGTATCTTCCATTGCTGTCTGCAGTGGGGGCGTTCTAAGAAAAATACTAGCAAAGCAACGCGTAGAAATAACAAATATGACGATCGAAGCTGATGTAGAAAGAAATGAAGAAGAGGCAAATCGAATTGAAAAAATACATATTCATTTTTTAATTAGTGGTAAAGATCTCAAGGAAGAAAAATTAAGAAAAGCAGTTGAACTATCCTCTAAAAATTGTCCGATGGTTCAATCTGTTAAAGGAAGTATTGAAATAAAAGAAACATTTGCAATAGTTGATTAGGACATTGTTTAAAAATAAAATAAAAAATTTGAAAAAGGTGTATAAAGCATGCAACGGAAGAAATTCTTCTTATTAATTTTACTGATGGTTACAGCTATTGGTTTTGGGTTATCCTACTTTTTAGTAAATGACGATTCAAAAAGTGATTATCAAAATACAAGTGAAATAGTATTGAATGAAACATATAATATTTCTGCTTCTGTTAATAATTACGAATTAGAATTAGAAAATATAGAAACGAAGAACATGTATGGGGTAAAAGATACAACATACGATTTAATTCTTAAAAATAACTCTGGTGAAAATGTCGGATTAGCTTATGTAACACTTAGAGAAGTACCAAATGATGATATGTTTGTTTATGTGCATTTAAATGCCAAGGAAAACATTCAAATAACCCTATTAAATAAGTTGAAAAGTAATTCCTATCAACTAAAAGAATTAAACCGTTCAACAGCAGAAGTATATCCACATCGAAAGAAAAATAAAGTGGATCCGACAACTAATATATTTACTTATATTAATTTTATTAAGGAAGGAAAATCACAAGGTAGTATTTTTATTGGGGGACAGTATTTATTTAATAAATTAGAACATACTTACCCTGAAAGTAATAAAACAAGTACAGTCTATGAATTAATTTCAGAAAGAAGGGATATTCAAATTTCCCAAGATGAAGATGTCACGGAAGTCGCTATTACTACTACAGCTAATAACAGCCTCGGAGAATCCTGGTATCTCATTAGTAAAGACCAGTTATTTACTAGTGATGATGAATTTGAATTAGCTCAGAAAATAGGAATAGATGAATATAAGTGGCTAACTCCTACGGAAGTTATTACCAAATCTGTTTCTTCTATTTTTCCTTTCTCAGATATGGGTTACGTTCGCTCCTTAGTGCGTCAAAGCGCCAAAAAATCGATTATCGCGAATGAAGAAACAAAGGCTAGATTTTTCGAAGATATCAATTGGAATTCATTTGTTCAGTTGGAGTTAATTCGAGAAAATGATGGGCTCTGGTATTCTAATTACACTAGCACATGGCTCGAAGGGAAATATGGAATCCCTACCTATTATGTAGATACTAGACATAATGATAACATCTTTAGGGAGCAAATGAGGCGAGCAAACGTACTAGGCATAGACGAGTATAATGAAAATTATAAAATATATGCGGACTTTCTAATAGAAAAATTAGAAGAAGGTCAAACAATTAATACTGAAAATGGTATGTTTTTAGTTGATTACTTTTCTGATTATGGGCATAGCATGACTCACACATCATTAAACCATGGCTTAAGTTTAATGAATTATTTTTATTATTCATATCAGAAGTCAGGAGATGAAAAGTACCTAGAGGCAGGGGATAAACTTTTAAATGCACTTATTGATACAGGTGATCGTTGGATCGATGAAAAAGATGGAAGTCTTTTTTATCAAATAAACCAAGATAAATCATTTCAATCCAAAGATTATAAATTAGTTACTTATTATGATTTACTTTATACAAGAAAATTATTATTAGAGATTAAAGGTAGTTCTGTACCTATAGTTGAAAAATTAATTGATGTAAAAGTAAAATATTTAAAGAAGCATGACCTTAATACAGAAATAAATATGGCTAAGATTGAAGATTATGTTGGTATTATTGAATAAAAAAACAGCTTATGATTTTTCATAAGCTGTTTCTTTTGTATTCATCGTTCTACTTAGTAGACGCACGTTCTCTTCTGCCATTTGGATGCCTTCATTATAAAGGTGTTGGGCGATTGTTAACCTTACATTTTTTGCAGCGGTAAAATATATTTTATCTTCAACTAATCCGATAACTGTATACTCATATCCCCGGAATGTAGCATTTACTGATGTCATCCCGTACACTTGAAACTTTTCAATAATTTCTCCAGTTGGTGTTTTTAAAAGAAAATTCGTATGTTTTGCATTTAGTTCGTTACAGGCACCTTCCAAAACATTCATTACTTTAGCTGGGTTTTCTTGAAAGCTGATCGCTACTTTTTCGATTACTCTCATTTTGTGCATATTAAAATTGAGGATTTCAGAAACTTCACCATTTCTAATTGTTAGAAGTTTCCCACTCCATTGCCGGATTTTTAAAAGGCGTAATCCTATTTCTTCGACTGTTCCACTATATTCATTATTGACTGTAATAAAATCGCCTTTATGTAGTTGCTTTTCATATAAGAGCGTTACACCACTTAATATATCTTTTATTAAACTTTGTGCACCAAAACCAACAATGATCCCAATGACTCCTGCGCCAGCTAACAGCTTGCCTATTTCAACAAAGTGCGATAATGCAAAAATGATAATCCCTATGGAAGCTGCATATTGAGCAATGGAAACAATCATACTTTCTAATGTTTTTTCACGACGTTCTGATAAAAAATCAGTTTTTGCAAAAAAGCGCTGCACAGCTATGCGAATAATTACAACACTAAAATAGGCAATTAGTATTACTAAAAATAGCTGTACGAAAAAATTTGAAAGAATTGGCTTTGTCATCTCAATTATGTATGTCATTTTATTTCCTCCATTATAATAACTATTACCATTATATCACTTTGCTTTTTGAAGATTATTAATATTTCCTTTCAGGTGTACAAGTATAAAAAAAGGCATTATACTAAAAACTTACATTGAAGAGAACTTACTGGAGGAACTTATGCAAAAAGAGACGATTATTCGTGGTTTATTTTATATAGTGGGATTAGCAATTATATCTTTTGGAGTGCCTTTAACTATTGTGGCTGATTTAGGAACAGGTGCATGGGACGCTTTAAATGTGGGCCTTTCTGAAACGATTGGATTATCAGTTGGAAACTGGGTTATTATCGTTGGTTTACTTTTAATAGCAATCAATGCATTACTTTTAAGAACATTCCCAGATTTATATGCGATTATTACAGTTGTCCTTGTTGGTGAGATGATTGATTTTTGGTTAGAATTTGTATTCCAAGGATGGATGGCAACAACTTTATGGCTACAAATTGTCATTTTGTTTATTGGTATTGTGTTGCTTTCATTAGGAATTGCAACATATTTACAAGCAAAGTTTGCTTTTATTCCAATCGATGGATTTATGATGGCAATTCATAAAACGACTGGGTTAAGTGTTTCTATATCAAAAACTATAGGGGAATTAACAGCACTCGTTTTTGCCTTACTATTCTCAGGACCTATTTTTGTCGGAACAATTTTAGTAACATTTCTCATTGGACCTTTAATTCAATTATTTATTAAACCAATAGAAAAACTTTATGGATCATTTACAGCTAATAACCTTTACGATTTATCGTAAAGGTTATTTTTTTTTCGCATTTTTGGATAAAGCAGGCATAGAAAGAAGAAAATAAGCGAAATGAAGCAAACAAGGAGGAATAGTTATGAAGAAATTCACCGCAGTTATTGCAGCATTATTGCTTCTATTAATGAGTTCAAATGGTTATGGTTCTGTCTTTGCGGAAAAGAAAGAGGAAAAAAGTAAACAGTTTGAGGTTCCAAAGTCTGTTATTAATATCTCAAAGGAAAATACTTATCCAAATCCGGCTCAAGACTTGCCACATTTACAGCCTAGTGAATTAGCTAGTGAATTATTAGAAACTGCTGAAGTAAAAGTTGAGAATCCAAGTTTAATTCGATTATTAAATGAATCATCAATTAAAAGTACACCGTTCGCAGTAGGATACAGAGCTACAATCTATTTAGGATTATGGCCGTTATCTTATGAATCGCGTGAAACGAGTGTCAATTGGGAATACCGTAAAGCAAATGTGAACCGCATCGATAATCGTGGTGGTAACAACATTCAAAAAGTGCATTATGTCCAAGAAGAAGAAGCAAAGATGAGTGGTGGATTAACGTCAAAAGCTCCTAATAGTGATGAAGTGAAAAAAATGATGATGTTAAAAGCAAGTGAAAAAACAGGTTTACCATTATCGTTTGACACAGTTATTGGCAAAGGAACGAAGACAGAAAGCCAAGTTTATAATGTACAACCGAAAAAATTAGGTTACATTTACGGATTTGTTCCTGCAGTTAACGAAAAAGGGAAGATTACGTATGGTGAAGTTTATTTAGTTTTAAAAGGCAGTAAAAAAATGCTAGTTGTAAAAAATATTACGCAACAAGGAATTGGTGCTTGGATTCCTGTACAAGATCATCTATCGCTACAATTTATCATGTCAGATACGCCACAGTAAAGTTGCCAGCAAATATGGAAAAAGCCAATCATCGATTGGCTTTTCTTTTCCGGTCTATAAATTTGATGTTCGTTTAGTAAAGTCTATTTCGGGGTAATAGGCATCTTTAACTAAAATGTTTGGTCCAAGGCATTTAACGCTAGGACAGTGGCAGTTTATTTCTTTTGCGATCGTAGACTCTTTCCACTTATTATAAGCATCTTGGAGGGAGTCGGTTTGTATATTTCCTAGTGGTGGTGTGTCACCAAAATCAGTCACAATAATATCACCGTTAAAGATATTTACATTTAATCTAGAACGACCGTCGGGATCATTTCTCACTGTCACATTTTCCTCTGTGTGTAACCTTTTTAATAAAGCGAGATCTTCTTCATTGTTATTACATGAATAAAAAGGAAGTGTGCCAAATAACATCCAAACCTTTTTATCCCTATGATCTAATAAACGATGAATACCTTCGCGAATTTCAGGAAGCGAAGCGACATCTAATTTACTAGCAAAATCACTTGGGTACATTGGGTGTACTTCGTGCCTTTGACAACCCATTGCGATAACTTGTTTATGTATTTTTTCTATATTAGAAAGAGTTTTTGTATTAATCATCGTTTCAGCGGAAACGAAAACACCAGCTGCCGTAAGCTTCTTACAATTGTCGACCATTCGGTCAAAGTAAGCAGCACGTTGTTCATAGCTTGGTTTTTTATCCATTACAGCAAATCCAATATTTACGAAGTCATCGACACTACCGTAATTATGGGAAATATGTAATACGTCTAAGTATGGAATTATTTTTTCATAGCGACTATATTCCATCGTTAAATTCGAGTTAATCTGTGTTCGTATTCCACGCTCATGGGCGTATTTTAAAATCGGTACTACATAATTGTTAACCGATTTTATCGAAAGCATCGGTTCTCCGCCAGTTATACTTATAGACCTTAAAGTAGGGATTTCCTCTAACCTGTTAATAATTATATCAAGCGGAAGTGGTTCTGGATCTTTAACTTGCAATGTATAGCCAACTGCACAATGTTCACAACGCATATTGCACAAGGTAGTAGTAGTAAATTCAACATTAGATAAAACCATTTCTCCATGATCTTCAATATCTAAATAAGCTTCCCAAGGATCATTGGTCGGAGTCATTTGTTCTTTTTTCATATTCATCTTCATTCTCCTCTCCATAAAACATCATATAGGAAAAAGAACAAGATAAGAAGTATCAAAAAATAAAATTTGTTGAAATACGTGATGTTCGCTACAATATTTACTAGAGGTGAGAACAATGGCAAATGAAGGAATCGTAACTTTAAAAACAAAAGTCGATAAGTTGTATAAAGCAATCGATGAGATTGAACCAGAGCAAGTTGACTTATCTGAAATTGATCGTATTTTAGAAATGGTTACAGACTTAGAAGAGACATGTAAGCAACTAAAAGATTAAATTAAAAACGATAACGTGCCCGGATGCAATTGCATTCGGGTTTTTCTCTTTCACAAAAGTAGAGTAGCCTTTATAATAAGAATGGAGAGAAACTGGATAAAAAGGGGAAATGAATCTTGGAACAGTTCAAGAAAAGTATGTACGATTTAATTGTGGAAACGTCAACAAAACTACCAAAAGACGTACGCCGTGCCATCGTTAAAGCGAAAGCACGTGAAAATGCAGGAACTCGTGCTGCGATGTCTTTAGATACAATTACTAATAATATTAAAATGGCTGATGAAAATGTATCGCCAATTTGCCAAGATACTGGATTACCGACATTTAAGATAAAGGTACCAGTTGGTGCAAACCAAATCGAAATGAAAAAAGCAATTTATGAAGCAATTGCAGAAGCAACGAAAAATAGTAAGCTTCGCCCGAATTCTGTTGACTCCATTACAGGGGAAAACACTGGGGATAATTTAGGGTTAGGAACACCGGTCATTAAGTTTGAACAATGGGAAAACGACTACATTGATGCTCGCCTAATTTTAAAAGGTGGCGGATGTGAAAATAAAAATATTCAATATAGCCTTCCTGCTGAGTTAGATGGATTAGGCCGTGCTGGACGTGATTTAGATGGTATTCGCAAATGTATTATGCATTCCGTTTACCAAGCACAAGGGCAAGGCTGTAGTGCTGGATTCATCGGTGTAGGAATTGGTGGAGACCGTACTTCTGGCTACGAATTAGCAAAAGAACAATTATTCCGTAACAATGATGATGTTAATGAAAACGAAGATTTGCGTAAGCTTGAAGAATATGTGATGGACAATGCCAACGAACTTGGTATTGGAACAATGGGGTTCGGCGGTGAAACAACGTTACTAGGTTGTAAAATAGGTGTAATTAACCGTATACCAGCAAGCTTCTTCGTGTCTGTTGCGTATAACTGTTGGGCTTTCCGCCGTTTAGGAGTGAAAATTGATGCTTCTACTGGAAGTATTAACGAATGGCTGTACATGGAAGGCGAAGAAATTGATTTCACGGAACAAGTGGAAAAAGAAGCGGCTAAACTTGAAAGTGAAAATGGACCGAAACATGTAACACTTCAAGCGCCAATCTCAGAAGAAGAAATTCGCCAATTAAATGTTGGGGATGTTGTAACAATTAACGGTATGATGTACACAGGTCGTGATGCGATCCATAAGCATTTATCTGATCATGATGCACCTGTAAATTTAGATGGTCAAATCATTTACCATTGTGGACCCGTTATGATGAAAGATGAAGCTGGAAAATATCATGTGAAAGCTGCAGGACCGACGACTAGTATTCGCGAGGAGCCTTACCAAGGTGATATTATGAAAAAATTTGGTATCCGTGCAGTCATTGGAAAAGGCGGAATGGGACCGAAAACATTAGCAGCTTTAAAAGAACATGGTGGAATTTACTTAAATGCAATCGGTGGGGCAGCACAATATTATGCTGACTGTATTAAATCGGTTGAAGGCGTTGATTTAATGGAATTCGGAATTCCTGAAGCTATGTGGCATTTAAAGGTTGAAGGCTTTACAGCTGTAGTAACAATGGACTCTCATGGAAACAGCTTACATGAGGATGTAAATAAATCATCACTTGAAAAATTAGCGAAATTTAAAGACCCAGTTTTCAAATAAATCAAACAAAGCATTGCACTTATAAAAAAAGTGTAGTGCTTTTCCTTTTCTTTCAACTTAGACCGAAGAAAAAACGACACAAGTGTCGTTTGAATTAAGCCTTTTTCTTTTGCTCTGTAATCACAGGGGTATTATCTAATTGCTTCAGCTCCAATTTCTTCATTTCTAATTCTAATTTTTTATGCTTCAGCTGAATCTCCATTTCTTTTCCGCGAAACTCATATTTCTTTTTTGCAATATACCCATAATAAAGCAGATAAATTCCGATTGCGATGACTAGATAAAACCAAAAATCCAACATTTTCACCTCCATGTCGACCTTTTTCAAGTGAACGATTATGTCGATGTTTTTTGATAATCCTTAACAATACTTTTCGGTGCACATCGTAAATATCCTTCTAATATTAGATCCTTCATTTCCTCCCAATCAATGGCTGATACATCTAAAACAGTACTCCAACCATGTCTGCCGATGTAAGGAGATTTTTTAAACTTTCCAGATTGTATTAATAGCTCTTGCGTTTCCATTAATGTCTTTATTGACATAGTAATATTACCTTCATATTCGCCAAAGATTATAAACGGCTTGTCCTTAATACGAAACGACGTATGGCCAAATTTATCAATACCTTCTGTCACTTCACGGAAATTTATACAAATCTCCCGAACCTTTGCTACTAATTCTGATCCTTGTTTAGATGATAAGACATCATACATAACTTAACCTCCTCACTTTTATTCATGAATTGCTAGTACAGCGCCTGCTGGGTCTTGAATAATACAAAATAACATTTGTCCCATCTGACGTGGGCCATCAATGATTTTCCCGCCATTTTCAACACATACTTCTGCACTCTTTTTTACACTTTCAACTTTTACGTACATGAGCCACTGGGCTGGAATGTTAGCATTACTTTCTTTCGCATGACAAATTCCTGTCACCGTGTCTCCTTCAGGTGTCTTAATATCAAAATCATGGTAATCTCCCATGTCATGGGGGCTAGCTTTCCAACCAACGACTTTACAGTAAAAATCTTTTATCTCCTCAGCATTTTCCACAGTGAGATCTCGCCAAGCGATGGTTCCAATACTACTTTTATTTTTCTCACTCATCCTTCAGTCCTCCTCGTTCTTTTTCTCTTATCCATCAATTTCGGCACTTCATACATGATTTCCTTTGTTCCTACGAAAACTAGGTAAAAAAGAGGAGAATGGATATGAAAAAGTTACTATTGATTGGCATTGTTTTATTAATAAGTGTGGCGTTACCAATATCAGCGTCGGCAACACAATACGAAAATAAACCGTATCATTGGGGATTTAAGAAAAGTAAGAACCATCAACCAGCCTCAATAGCGCAAGAACCTTTTGCCCCGTTAATCCCTAAATATGAAAGCTTTTTTATCGGTAATATTGAAGAAAAAGAATTGTATTTAACGTTTGATAATGGCTATGAAAATGGCTATACAGAAAAAGTGTTAGATGTGCTCCTAGAAAAGAAAGTACCTGCTGCATTTTTCGTCACTGGACATTATTTGAAGGATCAACCACATTTAGTAAAACGGATGGTGAAAGAAGGGCATACTGTTGGAAACCATTCGTGGCATCATCCAGATTTAACGACAGTTAGTGATGCAAGGCTAAAAGAAGAGTTGGATAAAGTAAAAAGTGAATATGAAGCACTGACTGGTAAGAAAGATATGACATACTTACGTCCGCCACGAGGGATTTTTAGTGAGCGAACGTTAGCCTTAAGTAAACAGCTTGGCTACACGAATGTGTTTTGGTCACTTGCCTATAAAGATTGGGAAACTGACAATCAAAAAGGCTGGAAATATGCGTACGATAAAATTATGCAACAAGTACACCCTGGAGCGATCATGCTACTTCATTCCGTTTCCAAAGATAATGCGGAAGCGTTAGGAAAAGTAATTGATGATTTAAGAAAACAAGGATATACGTTTAAGTCGTTGGACGCATTACTTTTTGATGATCCAATGCAAAATGCTCGATAATAATGAAGCTCCCATTTACAATGGGGGCTTATTGTTTAAGTAGATTTTGCCGAGCCTTTAGCCCATAAGCATTTTTTACTTTCTGTTATAATTAAATGAAAAATGAAAATGAGTGAAGTATCATGTGGGAGTACATAGTTAAATTTAAAGGACCGTACAATTTTAATTTATTAATAAACCGTTTGGGTAGGGACCCGTTACATGAAGTTAATAAAGAAGAAAGAAGTATAAAAGTTCCTTTGCTAATTCAAAATGAAAAACGTGTCGTCGAAGTACAATTTATTGGTAGGACCGAAGACCCTGCTTTTAATGTAAGAAGTATAAATGCTCCAAAGAGTGAGCAAGATCTAATACTGAAAAATTTGAATGAAATATTTCAGTGGGATAAATCGCTAAGTAAGTTGCAGGAGCATTTCGCCAAAACAGAGTTAGCCCCTCTATTTTATTTGTTTGCAGGTGCACCGATTATCCGTGAATTTGATCCTTATCGTTGTCTTGTTAAATGTATCATTCACCAACAATTAAATTTAAAATTTGCAGCAACGTTATCAGAACGCTTTGTAAAAGGATTTGGTGAAGAGGTGGAAGGTGTTTGGTTTTATCCTACACCAGAAAAAGTTAGTAGTTTAACGGTAGAAGAACTACGTGAAATGCAGTTTAGTGAGCGTAAAGCAGAATATTTAATCCAAACGTCAGAGAAGGTTGCATCAGGACAATTAGATTTAGAAAAACTAAGTGAATTGTCAGACGAGGAAATAATCAAGCAGCTAACGGCATTACGGGGCATAGGTCCATGGACTGCAGAAAATATGCTCTTATTTGCATATGGTCGAGAAGATATTTATCCAGTAGGAGATATTGGTATTCAAAATGCACTAAAGAAATTACTCAACTTAGAAAAAAAGCCTACTAAAGATATGATGATACAACTTGGTGAAAAATGGGCACCATATCGCAGCTATGCCACATTATATTTATGGCTTAGCATGGAAAATGAGAAAGTACGGAGTGAATCGGAATGAAAACAAAAGAACAAGCACAATTAAAAGTCGGAGATACGTTTCCACTTACAATAAAAAGACTTGGGATTAATGGAGAAGGTGTTGGCTATTTCAAGCGAAAAGTCGCCTTTGTTTACGGTGCTTTGCCTGGTGAAGAAGTCGTAGCTACGGCAGTAAAAGTACATGAAAAATTTATCGAGGGCAAAGTGAAAAAAATTCGCAAAAAATCTGCCCATCGAGTAGCGCCACCTTGTCCAGTTTATGAGCAATGTGGTGGATGTCAGCTTCAGCATTTAGCATATGATCAGCAGTTAAAAGAAAAGCGAGACATTGTAAAGCAAGCATTTGAAAAGTATTTGAAACATATTGCTGACAAACTAACAATTAAAGAAACAATTGGCATGGAAGAACCGTGGCAATACCGAAATAAAAGTCAGCTTCAAGTCGGCAAAGAAAAAGAAAAAGTAATTGCGGGGCTATACGGCTTAAACTCACATCAGCTCGTAGATATTAGTGAATGTGCAATTCAGCATCCAGCAACGAATAAAGTGACACAAACTGTCAAAACGATATTAAGTGATTTAAATATATCAATTTACAATGAAAGAAAACGAAGCGGCATCATTCGCACCATCGTTACGAGAGTCGGGTTTGAGACTGGACAAGTACAACTAGTTTTAATTACTACCCAAAAAGACATTCCGAAAAAGAATATTTTAATTAGAGAAGTACAAAAGCGTCTGCCAGAAGTTACTTCTATTTTACAAAATATTAATGGCGAAAAAACGTCACTTATTTTCGGAGATAAAACACTTCATTTAGGCGGTGAAGAAGTAATTCAAGAAACACTTGGAGATTTATCTTTTGAACTTTCAGCAAGAGCCTTCTTCCAACTTAATCCTATTCAAACTGTAAAACTATATGATGAAGTGAAGAAAGCAGCAGCATTAACTGGAACGGAAAAAGTCGTAGATGCTTACTGCGGTGTTGGTACAATAGGGTTATGGCTTGCCAAAGATGCCGCAGAAATTCGCGGAATGGATGTCATTCCAGAATCGATTGATGATGCGAAGAAAAATGCAAAAAAGCATAATTTTCAACAGGCAACCTATTTTGTAGGAAAAGCGGAGCAATTAATGCCCAAGTGGGTAAATGAAGGTTGGAAGCCTGATGTCGTTGTTGTTGATCCACCTCGGACAGGTTGTGATCAAAAACTTTTAGAAACAATTGTAAAAGTAAAGCCGAAAAAAGTTGTTTATGTTTCATGTAACCCATCTACTCTTGCCAAGGATGCAGGGTATTTATCTAGTAAAGGGTTCGGAATAAAGTCGATTCAACCTGTAGATATGTTCCCTCATACTGCGCATGTCGAATGTGTCGTGGAATTTTCTCTTAAAGGATAGCGTCTTCGCTAGGAACAAATGCAATAGCAAAAATGAGAGGTAGATAGTGATGCAGAAAAAATGGTGGAAAGAAAGTGTTGTCTATCAAATTTATCCAAGAAGCTTTATGGACAGTAATGGTGATGGTATTGGTGATTTAAAAGGTATTACCTCAAAGCTTGATTATTTAAAACAATTGGGTGTTGATGTCATATGGCTATCTCCTGTATATAAGTCACCGAATGATGACAACGGTTACGATATTAGTGATTATCAAAATATCATGGACGACTTTGGTACAATGGCTGACTGGGATGAGTTGTTAGCAGGATTGCATGCGCGTGGTATGAAATTAATGATGGATTTAGTCGTTAATCATTCATCAGATGAACATCATTGGTTTGTGGAATCGCGAAAATCAAAGGATAACCCTTATCGTGATTATTATATTTGGCGCAAAGGAAAAGATGGGCAGGAACCGAATAATTGGACATCTGTCTTTAGTGGATCTGCCTGGGAATATGACAAAGAAACAGATGAATACTTCCTTCATCTATTTAGTAAAAAACAGCCAGATTTAAATTGGGAAAATGAGAATTTACGTAAAGAAATTTATGACATGATGACGTGGTGGCTTGATAAGGGAATCGATGGTTTTCGAATGGATGTCATTAACTTAATATCAAAAGCTGAAGGACTACCTAGCGTTCCTGGTGGAAAAAGATATGAGTGGGGCGGGGATTATTTTATGAATGGCCCTAAAGTGCATGATTACATTCAAGAAATGAACCGAGAAGTTCTATCTAAGTACGACATTATTACTGTTGGTGAAACGCCAGGGGCATCTACGGAAGATGCCAAGCAATATGCGAACGAAGAAGGAACGGAATTAAACATGATCTTTACGTTTGAGCATATGGATCTCGATTCAGGACCAGGTGGTAAGTGGGATGTTAAGCCATGGAAGCTAACGGACTTAAAAGAAGTGATGACAAAATGGCAGAAAGAATTAGAGGACAAGGGATGGAATAGCCTTTACCTAAACAACCATGATCAACCTCGTATGGTTTCTCGATTAGGGGATGATCAAGAATATCGCGTGATATCAGCAAAGATGTTAGCAACATTCCTACACTTCTTGCAAGGAACACCTTATATTTATCAAGGTGAAGAAATTGGAATGACTAATGTTCAATTTCAGTCAATTGAAGAATATAACGACATTGAAATACATAACATGTATCGGGAAAAAGTTATTGATGGTGGGGAAGACCATGAGAAGATTATGGAGGCCATCTATATTAAAGGGCGTGACAACGCGAGAACACCGATGCAGTGGGATGCAACTGAGCATGGAGGTTTTACTACTGGGACTCCGTGGCTGAAAGTTAATCCTAATTATAAAGAAATTAATGTTAATAACGCACTTGCAGATGAAAATTCGATTTTTTATTTTTATCAAAAGTTAATTAAGCTGCGGAAGGAAAATGACATTATCGTTTACGGATCCTATGATCTAATTTTGGATGATGATGAAAAGATTTATGCATATACACGAACGCTCGGTGAAGAAAAACTGATCGTATTATGTAATTTTTCAAATGAAGAAGTTGGGTTTGAGTTGCCAGATTCCTTATCTTTTACTACTAATCGAAAGCTTATAGGAAATTATTCTACTAATGAACTATTATCACCACTTAAACCGTATGAAGCGAGGGCTTATTTGATAAAGTAACATCCAGTAAGTTGCATGAAACATTACCAAACGCTTTGTGGGACATAAGACGAAAAACTGCTACCTCCTTTTTAATTAGGTAGCAGTTTTTTAATTTGATTTGATTAAGCTGCGCTTTTATGGAAGAAAAATTTTGAAACGATAACTTGAATAATATAGAAAAGAGAAGCAGCTATTGCACCAAAAAGAAGTAAATGGATATATTCAAACCCGTAAAGGTTTATAATGATATCAAGTACAGCAATTAGTAATGCTCCTGCTAGTGCGTATAAAGATAAACTAATGAAGAATGTTATTATGGCACTTTTACTTTTCACATGTTCGTTAATTAATTTATCTACATAGAGAGAAATAGGGACCCCTAAGGCTAAGTAAATAACAGTAGAAAATATTAAGTAAGTTGTAAAATATTCTTCAGCACCATTAGCTGTAAAGTGAATCGTAAATATTATTGCACAAATAAGACCGACGACTAGTTTCTTTACCATTTACAAGCCCCCTTTATTTACTTTTGCGAAGCACTGTAATAAATCCATCTAAAATATCATGACTAACGGAAAATCCTTTTCTCTCGTAAAACTTTAGAGCTGTCTCATTTCCATTCGAGACGAAAACAAAATAGTCTTCAATGTCTTCAAAATTTTTTAACCAGTCCATCGACATCTGGATTAACTTAGAGCCTATTCCTTGATCACGATAGCCTTCTTTTAAATAAAACTGTGATAAACAACCAACATCGGGTTTCTTAACAGATGCAAGATCAAAAAATGTTGCAAAGTCATTATCATATACTTCCTTCGCTGAGATGTTTGCATAAACATAACCAACGGGTATTTCTCCATCCTTTACAACTGCAATATAATTATATTTCGCATTTGTAACAGATGGAACGAGGCGTGTTTCAAAATTCATTGAATCAAAAAACTCTTGATGCACTTTCGCTTTAGACTTTTGAAAAGCCATTAGTTCATTACATAGCTCTCGTAAAACTTCAATATTATTTTCTTCTATTACTTCATATGTAATTGCCAAAGTGATGCACTTCCTTTATTTAACAGTACTTCATCTTTATTATAGCTTTATTAGATTAAAAATAAAATGAAAAGGATGCAAAATTTCTTTGCATCCTTTAAAACTACGAAACTATAAAATTAATTAACTCCAACTGCATCAAATGCTTGATTAACAGATGCTACTTCAGAGCTATTTGCACCATATAGGTCGGTAGCACTTTGAACTGCAGCTGCACGTAGGTGACTAAAGTTAGAAGAAGCAGTTAAGTATTGTGTTAATGAACGGTAGAAAATTGCCCCCATTTTGTCATTACCAATACCGGTTACAGCTACACCATAGTGTGTTCCACCTTGGCTTAATAAGTAAGCTGCTTTATTGATGATACCGGAGTTCCAATGGACGCCACCGTTGTCTTGTGTACCAGTATAACGAACTGAATAGTGATCTGGATCGTTACTTGCTGTTGGATCTGCCATCGAGCGCAGTGCATCTCCTTCAATTCCAGGAGTATATATATCTTCACCAACTAACCAATCTGGGTTGTTATTAGCGTGAAACTCCGTTAACGTTCCAAAAATATCAGACATTGATTCGTTAATTGCGCCTGATTCATTTTGATAGATTAAGTCAGCACTGCTGTCTGTAACGGCATGTGTCAATTCATGGGCAACAACGTCAAGTGCTCCTGACAATGGAACGAAAGTTGTACCATCACCATCACCGTATACCATTTGCTGACCATTCCAGAAAGCATTGTTGTAGCTTCGACTATAGTGCACAGTGGAATGTAATGCAGCACCGTTGCCATCATAACTATTTCTGTTGAATTTAGTCATAAAGTAATCATACGTTACACCAGCATAGTAATGTGCATCTACTGCGGCAGCATCATAGGAAAGATTAAATTGTGCATCTAAATCTTCCCATAGCTTACCTGGTAATCTCGTACGATTGCTTGCATCATACGTGTAAATCCAACCATCACGAGTACGATCTTCTAAGTAATAAGAAGAACCTTTTTGCGTAATATTCAACGTTTTTGCATCCCCTAATACACCAGTACCAGTTCCTGTAGTTTTAATCTCAGTACCTCCAGAACCACCGCCTGGTTTCCCACCTTTTCCACCTTTTGCGTAGTGCATGGCATTAAAGCTATTAAGGACGTCGCCACTTACAGCATCAACCGTAAACATCCAATTCCCTGGCTCAGGATAAAGGAAGTTTAAGTTAACAACGTAAGCTAAACTTGCTTGTCCATCTTTTGTATAGACCATATATTCAGCATGTGGTTTCTTTTCGTAGTCTGCAGTAAATCCTAACTTTTCTTCAGCAACTTTGATTGCCTCTTGCGCAGTTAATTTACTATTTTTCTTTAAAGAAGATTTCTTCTCTAAATCTGGAATTACTGTTCCTGAAACGGACATTAACGTCCCATTTTTAACATGTGCTGTTAATTGTGAACCGTATACGGGAATTCCTTGATGCATTTGTTGTAGGCGTAAATGTGTAAAACCAAGATCATCTTGATTTACTTCAAGTATTTTAAATGATTGTTTCGCATGAGGTGAAGAGAACTTGAAGAGGTTTTTCTTAGAAGATAAATAGTCTAGTACTAACTCCTCGGCAGTCATAGATGTGCTGGTTGCTAGAGTTCCAGTAACAAAATATGGAGTTCCTGTTTCGCTATTCCAACTTATCGATACAGTTGATACGTCTTTGTTTACTGTGACAGTTGAGATATCAGCAGCACTTGCTGAAGCATACGCTGAAAATGCTAAACCTAAGGAAAGTGTCACAGCAGTAATTGGTTTTTTCAATTGTATCACCCTTTCTATTTAATTATTCACAATATTATATTAATTCAGAAAACAGTGCAATCTATTTTTTGAAATCTAGTGGAAAATGATAGGAACGTTCTATAGAATCGCGCTGAAATCATAGTACTAAAGAAGTATTTATTTCTAGTGAAACAGATAAGTGATGATTACATATAAAGTAGAATAATTTATGGTTTTTCATCTACTTGAAACATGGAAAAACATACTGTAATGTTAGAGGAGAAACTGCTCGAAAGATGTAGATGGCACAATAATGACATATACTTAAGAGTGGACAAGTTCTTATTTTATATTTGAATTATGTATTACATAAATACCAGTCATAATTATTTAGGGGGAAAACGATGAATAACAAAATGCTTTTAATTATTGCGGTAGTTTTGTTAGCTGCGAGTGCATACTTCTTTACGAAAGATTCTTCTAATGAAACGAATGAAGAAAATAACCAAAGGGAAGAAGATATAACTAGCACAGAAGACGAAAATGAGCCAACTGATGAAATGCTCAACATTTTAGGTATTACCTTTGCTGGAGAAGAGTACTATGTTTTAGTAAGTGAAGGCGACCAAAAAGCTTTGTATGTAGGTAATCATGAAGAAGGTAAGATAGGTAATCTATCTCTCGTTAGTGAAATAGAATTGTCAGCTAATGCAAAAGATTTTCAAAATATAGAGATTAATAAAAACAACAACTATTTATATATACAAGGAATTGATAGTAATGGTCAAAATGTAATTGATGTTTTTGACTTAACAAGTAAGACAGCAGTAAAAGAGATTTTTGTAGAAGGTAACGAGAAAATTAGTAATATTAAATATAAAGACGGCTATATGGAAGGTATGTTTTATGCTAAAACAAACTCCCAAGAAAAAAAGGCAGAAATTATTTTAAATACATTAGTCTTTGATTCACATATGGATGTATTAGTCGTAGACCTACCAACAGAGGAATCTTTCATATCATGGATTGATGTAACGGAAGATATTGAAAATGTCGTATATACAATTACAAATGGGAGTAAACACACGACTTACATTCACAAATTAGCGACAAATGAAACGAAAATGGTTGATGAGACAGAAAAGGAAGCAAAATTTATCTTAAATGATAAGTTATTATACCGCGTTGCAACAGAGCAGCCAAAAGGTGGCTTTGTAACAAGTGAAGTACCATACACATTCGCAATTGAAAATGAAACGAATGACGAACTCACATATGATGTGGTTATTTCAAATGGTATTGTTGTTGATCCTGAAACAGAAACAATGAAATTCGGTTATAACATTGGTATTTTAGGTGACGAGATTGCAAAAATTTCAAAAGAACAGCTAAATGGTGTTGAAGAGATTGATGCAAGTCATAAAATTGTCAGTCCTGGTTTCATTGATATGTTGTCATTTAACCCAAACTTAATGGCGGCAAAATTTAAAATCGGAGATGGAGTAACTACAAACCTTTCGATGCATGGTGGAACTTCAGATTTCGATAACTTTTTCTCGCAATACACGAGATACCCAACGTTAGTAAATGTTGGTGGTTCTTTATATGCTATACGACTTCGCTATGAGCAAGGTCTCGGAAATCATGGAACACCAACACAAGAGCAAATTGAGAAGATGGCACAACGTGCTCGTGAAGAAATTCAAAAAGGCGCACTAGCTGTTTCCTTTAGTCCTGAGTATTATCCTGGAACAACGTCAGAAGAGATTAAAGCGATTATGAAAGTTGCGAAAGAGTATGGGATTCCGACTCATTTTCACGGGAGATATTCAGCGATCACTGGCGAAAATACAAGTATTGATACAGTGAAAGAAGTGTTAGGGTATGCACGAGAACTTGATGCTCCTGTTCACTTTATGCACTTGCATAGTACTGGTGGAACTGGTGCGATGGATGAAGCGATTGCAATGATTGAAGAAGCAAGAGCGGAAGGGTATCAAGTAACATTTGATATTTATGCTTATGATTCGTGGGCAACAAACATCGCTTTTGAACGTATGAGTGGGGATTGGCAAACTCGTTTTGGTATCACATATTCTGACATTCAAGTGGCAGGGACAACTGAACGACTTACAGAAGAAACGTTCAATGAAATGCGTAAAAAGGGCGGTATCATTATCGTTCACGCAATGGATGAGGAAGAAGTAATCCAAGCGATGCAAGTTCCTCACAGTATGATTGGTAGTGACTCAATCATTGATATCGTTAAAGAACACCCTCGTGGTGCTGGTAACTTCGCAAGGTTTTTAGGTCACTATGTGCGTGATAAAGATATCGTTCCATTTATGTTAGGTTTGCAAAAAGTAACATATTTAAATGCCAAGCATTTAGAGAAGTTTACACCATCAATGCAAACGCGAGGTAGAATAAACGTAGGGGCAACAGCTGATATTACTATTTTTGATTATAACGAAATTCTTGATACAGCAACTCCTGAAAACCCGGCATCATACTCAGCTGGAATAGAATATGTGTTAGTATCAGGAAAAATTATTAAAGATCATGAAACGATTTATGACAATGTAAGGAATGGAAAAATAATAAAAGCAGAGTTTCAATAATAAAATAAAGTAAGTAATCGAAGAAGCAGCGGAATAGACCGCTGCTTTTTTACGTTTTGCTTTATTAAATTGTAGATCATAAGTATGGAGCTTATGCCAACAACAAAAGAATCAATGCTTATAGCAAATATCAAACTATGTGTATAAATTTATTTTTCGCAAATAAAATATAGCGATACTTTTATTCAAGAAATGAGGGGGAAAAGTTGAAAAAAGAGATACGGCATAAAGAATATGTCGAGCGCTTAAAAGAACTTAGGCAAAAGGAATATATCGAGCATGAGCATGATCCTATTAACTTAAGAAGTATCAAAAGAGGAGAAGGTCTTACATCTCCGACAACAAATTTATCAACTGAAGAAACACGAATATTAATGGATTATATAGAACAACAGAATCTTTTTAAGATTACCTCAAGGTCACCTATGCTAAAGAAAAGTTTGACATTAAAAATGTTCTTTAAAAAGAAAAGAAATCAACAAGTTGAAGTGTTTTCAAAAGTCGGAGATATATCTCTATATACGGAAGGAAAGGTTAGTGCAGTAGGGAGAGACTTTGTGATGCTGACATCAATTAATAAACAGGTTTGGATACCATTCCGCGAGATAGATTCAGCTAACATCCCTTATGGAATCCCAAACTACGCTAATACTTATCAGCATTTTTATTATGATAACAATCTAAAAGGAAAATTGCTCAGGAGCTTTGGGGAGACGGTTACTAAGAGGGAAACATTAATGCAGCAATTTAATGAAGATACGTTAAGAACAAGTTTATCTAGGTGGAAAAAAACGTGGGTAAAAGTGCAGTTAGCACCAGAAGAAGTGCATTCCGGCAAAATTGTATCTGTCTCAAAAGAAAACATTACTTTAGCAAACTACAAGAAAAAAATGACAATAAAAATAGCGGATGTTTCATATATTGAAACGTTGAGTATTCTTCAAGTATTTACCATATGGTTAAAAAACCAATAAATTCATGCAGTAAAGGAGGAGTAACGAGTGAATAATAATGATATTAATGGTGATTTAATGGCAGAAGAGCTTTCTCAAATGATCGGGCAAGAAGTTTTAGTTGTTACAGAAGCACCCCAATTAAATTTATTAGGTCAAACATTCCGTCCTATTTTTTGCGGCACAGTTAATGAGGTAGACGTAGGCCACATTACACTTTTTCCGGTTATTATAAAAATGGTTAATGCCCCTTTTTACCAATTTCCTCTTCCACTAAGTATTCCTCTAGATAAATTAGTTGCAATTACATCTAACTTTGATTGTGATACCGTGTTCCCATTAACGTAGAAGGAGGTTAGAAAGTTGAAAAAAGTAGATGAAAGTAGAGAGATGAAAAAAGATATTAATGCGATCCAAAGTGAAGCGCTTATTCAGCATTTCATTGATGGAATTGGTAGGAAAGTTTTTATCCTAATGCCAGGTTTTCCATTTATGTTTATAGGAGAGATACTTGATGTTGTTGGAGATGTTGCCAAAATTCATATAGAGACAACGCAAACGGCAGTTTTAGAGGATCGAAATTGGCTTGTTCATATTCATAGTATCGAAGTTTTCTATATTGAAAGAGACGGAGGTCCAAAAATCCCAGAGCTAAGAGATTAATAGGTAAAGGGGGTTGCATAATGAAGCGTTGCTACCACGTTGTAGCTATACCAATTCGGATAGTAGTTAATACGTTTGGAGACTATAATCCGAATGGAGCAATATACGTATTAAAAGAAAACGAAAAAAAGGTAAGGACTTTAGTAAAGAAGAATCCTTTCACACCAGTTGAGTTAATCGAACCACTAACGATTCGCGCTAATGAGGGAGACATTGTAGAAATAATCTTTGAAAATAAGCTTCCATTTGCTGCAGGAATGCATTTTCAAGAAGCTGATTATAATGTTTTAACTTCAGATGGAGCAAATGTTGGTTTTAATCCTGATACGACAATTTCACCAGGTGAAAAAATAAAGTATCAAGTTTCTGCTACTCGTGAAGGAAATTATTTCTTTTCCGATCTTGGCAATCCCTCAAGCACTGAGAAAGGCTCAAATAGTAATGGCTTATTTGGTGTATTAATAGTGGAGAAAAAGTATTCTTGGTGGACAGATCCCGTGACAGGAGGTTCTTTATCTAGCGGGGCAGTTGCAGACGTTCACAATCCTTTACTCCCTTCTTTCCGTGAATATACATTTTTCTTTCAAGATGAAATGGAAATTAATGATATTACAGGAAATAACCCAATAAATGCAGAAACAGGACAAGAAAGTGAGTCTTTTCACGGCATTAATTATCGCTACGAACCATTGCATAGAAGAAAACAATTACTTTCTGAAGGTGTCGTCTGCCCTGATTGTGATGGAGAGGAAGTACATCATGATTCCTGGGTGTTTGGCGATCCTGCGACGCCTATTTTCCGAGGGTATGTTGGTGATCCAGTTAGATTCCGTTTAATTCACGCTGGTGTAAAAGAGACACATGTATGGCATTACCATGCTCACCAATGGTTTAATGACCCGCAAAACCTTGATTCAGAAATATTTGACTCCCAATCTACCAGCCCTCAATCCCACTACAATATCGAACCACTATATGGCTTAGGAAGCTTAGAACGGACAATTGGTGATGTAATTATCCATTGTCATTTATACCCTCACTTTGCAGTAGGAATGTGGACGATTAATCGTATTTTTGACAAACTCCAAGATGGTAGTCAATGTTACCCGAATGGTGTTCCTATTAAAGCACTACAGCCACTACCAGACCGCCCTGCACCGCCAAAACCGACAAAAGAAGAACCGGGGTTTCCTAATTTCATTCCAGGCAAAGTTGGCTGTAAAGCACCACGTCCACCGCTAGGAATTGTAGGTGGGAGAGAAATGACGGAGTTAGAAAAGAATGCAGCTGTTCCTAACCCAAGACCAGGAGCTGTGTTTGCTGATCCATGTCCGGAAGATGTTGAAGTTAGAGAATTTAACATCTCGGTAATTGAATTACCAATAACATATAACAAGGCAGGTTGGCATGACAAACAGGGAAGAATATTTATTTTGGATGAAGACATTGAAGATGTTTGTTCTGGGAAAAAAGAACCAGAGCCACTTGTAATTCATATGCCTGCAAATACTTGTATCCGCATTAACTTTACAAATCGATTACCGCACATATTAGATGGAGATGCCTTTCAATTAGTATCACGGACATATGAAGTAGGGTTGCATGTACATTTCGTTAAATTTGATGTCTTAGTTTCAGATGGGGCAAATGTTGGGTGGAACTATGACTCTAGCGTCCTTCCAGGTGAAACTATTCGATATGAATACTTTGCAGATTCAGAGTTAAAGGCATGGTTTTTCCATGACCATTTGTTTGCAGGCTTGCATCAACAAAGAGGTGTCTTCGGTTCAGGTGTCATTCACCCAAGATTTACAAAGTTCTTTGACTCTAGTACAGGGGATGAAATAAATCATGGTGCACAAATTACTTCCTTGCACCCAATTATACCTGATTATCGAGACTTTACCTTAATGGTTCATGATTTTACCCTTCTTTTTGATAAACAAGGAAGACCGATTAATCCACCAAAGTATCCCGGATCGCAAGAAGATCCTGGTGTTTTTGGTGTGAATTATAAAAATGAACCATTGCAGTTTCGTTTAGGAAAAGATTGTGATCCAGCATACTCTTTCAGCTCTTTTGTTCATGGAGACCCAATCACTCCTATTTTAAGGGCTTATGCAGGAGATCCGATACGAATTCGTCTCTTACAAGGAGCACAAGAAGAATCTCATAGCTTTAATGTGCATGGGTTAAGTTGGAAGTCTGAACCAAAAGACCTTGATTCAATTCGAGATGATCAGCAACATATCGGGATATCAGAATCCTTCACATTTGAATCATTTGTTGAAAGAGCTGGTGATTACTTATGGACGTTTGAGACAGAAGAAGACTTGTGGAATGGACTTTGGGGGTTAATAAGAGCTTATGATCAAAGAGTCCCAGATTTAATTCCTTTGGCAGACCAACGTATGCCAAACATTCGAACGAGACAACTGCCAGAATGCACAGGTAAACCGCCAGCACCAGCAAAGAAAGTAAAAAGTGTAGGACCAGTTAATAGCCCAGTGAAATGTTTTAATATTGTCGCTTTCCAAACACCAATCATTTTTAATCAAACATATGGAGAGAAAGAGCCATACGGTATTGTATTTGCTTTAGAGGAAGATGTCGAGGATATTTTGTGTGGAAAGAAAAACCCAGAACCTTTAATTATCAGAGCAAATGTTGGCGACACTGTCGAAATAAAGCTGACTAGCCGCTTATCGATTGAAAACTTTCCATTTAAAGACGGGATTTATGATTATCCTGTTGTTAAAGAACAAGCATTTTATCCACCTTCATTAAGAATTTCTCTGCATCCACAATTAATTCAATATGATGTAAAAACATCGGCAGGAGAAACGGTAGGATACAATGCCGATCAAACGGTTGGACCTGGAGAGACAATTACGTATCGTTGGTTTGTAGATAGGCCCGTTGGCGTATGTGGTATGTGGGATATGGCAGATATTAGAAATCATCGCTCGCAAGGTGCATTTGGAGCTTTTATTTGTGAACCTCGATTTACAAAATATGTACACCCTGAAACGCTTGAACCGATAGAAAAGGGAGAAAGCGCAGTGTTAGTAAACCCTTTATTACCAAATACAAGGGAATTCGTTTTAATTATGCATGATGGAGTAAGGCTATTAAATAATAAGGAGCAGCTGATTATTGATCCTGTGGACGGAATTTTATTAGGTGAAGGAGAAACAATAGACGATTTTGATACGTATGATCAAGGGTCTAGAGGATTTAATTACCGTACAGAACGGTTAATCAATCGCTTTGAAGATAAACCAGAACTTCGTAATTTATTTAGTTCTAAAATTTTTGGTGATCCAGCAACGCCAATTTTTGAAGCGTACCCTGGAGACCCAGTTACTGTAAGGCTTGTGACACCGGCGGAACGGAGAAGAACACATACTTTTCATTTGCATGGCCACTATTGGAAATTTGATTCCAATGACATTGTCTCTAGAATAGAGTCATTCGTAGGATTTAACGTGATGGGAAGGAAAGCTAACTTACAATTAATAAATGGAGCAGGTGGGTTATTTTTCTATCCTGGAGATTATATGTATCGATCGGGCAATATTAGCTGGGACATTGAATTAGGGATGTGGGGGATCTTACGCGTTCACAAAGAAATAAAACCACATTTACCTCTACTTGAATATTAATATATGAGAGTGTATGCCTGAAATAGGAGGTGAAATGATGGAAGATGAGAAGTCGAATTGTGAAGGGTTCCGATGCCCTGAATTTTTGTCTGAATCAGCTGAAGATGACCAGTTTTTTATTCCGAAAGATTGTTGTGGGAATGAGAAAATCCCTCAACCTAAATTTCCATCGCCAAATTCTTGTTTAACTGAGGAAGAGCTTAAGGAAGTCGAAGAAAGAATAGCGAGAGCAAATGAGTTACTATTAGATATTGCGTTGTCTAATACACGTGAAGATAATGAAGTATTTCAAAAGGCATTCGACGGAGTTCAAGGGCAAAGCGTGAAGATAGAAATTGATTGCATTTCAAAAGAAAATCCAGAACAAAGCGCCACCTTCAGTGGAGTAGTAATGGTAGTTGGCTTTGACTTTGTTGTATTAAAGACAAAAGAGGGGTTCGAGGCAATTATACCGTTTGAAAAAATTAAGCATATTAAATTAAGTGGTAAGTTTGCAGAGAAACAAGAAGAAAAAAGATTGATTAATATTGATCCTATTTTTAGAAGGAAACTAACTTATCACTTTGGAAGAACCGTATCCTCTTCCCCACAATTAATCCAGATTTTCTTTCGGTTACGTATTAAAATTTATATGATGCTTCTAATTGAAGAAAAGGTAAAAGTAAATGTGGAAGGAGATACTATGGAAGGGATCGTCTTTGATGTTCACAACGAATCATTCACATTAAAAATAAGAGAGAAGATAAGAGAAATACCAATAGAAAAACTGTGCTATATTGTTGTAATTAAAGAATCGAATGAGAAAAAAATATAAAGTAAAATCGCATGCTAAGTGCATGCGATTTTTTTTCGTTTAACTTTCTGATTCGAACTCATCGTTAAGTTCAATAAACTTAATTGTTCGAAATGGGACAATTAATCCATGATGGGACTTTGTTTTCTTCATCTTTCTTTTCTTTTTATTAATTTCTTCGTTCTTCTCAACTGCATTTTCTTCAACAACTTCTTCTATATCAACTTCAATCAATTCATCTAGAACACTATCATTTTTCTCAAGCTCTTCAAGGACATCAACTTCAACAAAGTCAGAGCCTACAAAACAAATGTGGGCATTAATTTCTTTATCTTCATCAAGTTCCATTTTAACGTTGCAGCCAATAAGCTGTCTGAGACGAAAATTAAGCCCACCTTGCAGTCCTCCTAAATTAAAACGGAAATCATCATCACAAATAAAACGGTCGCAACTATCACAATGATGGTGACAATCGCAATTTAAATGGTGATGGTCATGAAAACAGCTACAATCATCGTGATAACTAAAATGTCGATGTTTCTTTCTTATAAATCGTTTACGTTTCTTACCACACTTTGAACAATGGGAGTCTTTCATCATGTCACCTCCTTATCAAATAATATATTCACTGACCAATAAAGAGTTAGGCGAAGTAACCCTTTGGGTTTTCTTTTGTTTTTATTTCAGCAGTTTAATTGGTACGATTGACATAATCATTTTCGCAGCAGTTACAATTAGTACATGATTTTCTTTTTCTTTTCGGTAAAGGATTCAAAATGAAATTTCTGTTCACTTGCTCAAACCTGGGGAAGCGGGAATTTTCACTAGTAAATGGAAGTTTTTTAGGGGGATAACAATTGTACTCATGCTCATGCATGTGAAAATGGTGTAAATATCGTTGACTACCATAACTTATCGAGTTACTTAGAGTTTCTTGCCTGCAATTACAATCTTTATTACCTTGTCTTCTATAATGACAGCAATGACTGTGTTGGAAATCACAAATGTTTTTATATTCGTCTCTTGCCAACAAAGTACTACATTTTTGACAAGTGTGGTCACAACATAGGTAACAACATTGATAACAACATTGATTGCAACTTTGATGACAAAATTTTATACGGTCTATTTGTCTCCTTTTCTTTATATTCCCCATAATATTCACCTCCTATTTGGAGAGTTATAATAGTTTATTAGAATGTTGCAGATGTTGTATGTACGTATTTCTTATTTTTAAAGATTTTATCTTTCAAGGAATAGAAAAAAGACACCAGAAGTATATTCTGATGCCTTTTGTAAATCCTTATTAAATTTTTTAATAACGATCTTTTCGAATAATTAAATATACTATTAGTCCTACGATTGGGAAGCAAATTGTTGCTACTAATATAATTACTGCATATTCTTTACTGTTTCCTTTACGAAGAGCATCGCGATAAGCCCAAATGCTCGTTAAGATATTTAAAATAAAGCCACCAATAAAAATAAAAAAGAAAAATCCAATAGCTAAAGGTATCTCCAACAGTTCTCCTCCATTTCTGTGTAAATTATTATGGAAATCTACTATTGCAATTATATTAGTTTATTTCATTAAATTCCAACATATGTATTTTTTCTTGTGTTTAACCAAACAAAATCTATAAATAATACATATTTTTAGTTATATTGTAGAGTAAGTTTGCATTTATTTCGTCTATTAAGTGTGGGAAGAAAGGAGGGGAGAGATATATTAAATGATATATTCATCGCAAAGTTAAAGCGCAAGGATGAAAGCGCGTTTCGCTTGTTAATTGAGGAATATGGAAATGCGATATACAATTTTGTAATATTAAAAGAAGATAATTCGAAAAGCAACTATTGGATTAGGTTTGCATCATCTGCAAATATTAGATGTGGATTACGTTAACGTAAATGTAATTGAATAAGCTGTGAAAAAAGCATCTTATATATAAGGTGCTTTTTCCTTTTTGAAGATGGTGATATGATAAGATAGTTATGAGGATCTAGAATATAGAAAGGCTAGTCGAGGTGATATTTTGAGTTCGAAAAAGAATGACATTATATGTAAAGTTGCTGAAATAATACATTCTAATGGATATGCTAATACAAAGTTAAGTGACATATTAAAAGAAACTGGAATAGGTAAAGGTCAATTTTATCACTACTTTCAGTCAAAACAAGACCTTTCGTTAGCTGTAATAGATTATCTCATCTCAGAGATGGAGAAGGCTTTGTTTACTAATGTTTTAGATAAAGATTTTCCTCCAAAAGAAAAACTAAATTTAATGTTAGATGAAATATACAAAATGCAAGAAATTGGTGAGGGGAAAAACGGCTGTCCTATAGGTAATTTAGCTGTAGAAATTAGCGAAGAAGAAGCGATGTTCAGAGATAAAGTAGCTAGTTTTTTTGACCTTTGGGAAAAGAAAGTTCAGGAAGTTTTAGATAATATGTATCGAAATGGCGAGCTAAGAATGAAAATAGACACGAAAAAGCAAGCAAGGTCAATCATAGCAATGATTGAAGGAGCTATTTTACGAGTAAAGAACAGTCATGACATACAAGTATTTCGTGATACGATAGATGTCATAAAATTTCAGTATCGTTTGTTAGAAAACGGAGAAATTAATGAGAAGAATACAATTCACTTGCTGTAATGTAACGGGCAGATGAAGGGTCTTCTTCTTTTTTGTGAACAAATTTAAGTAGAAGTATATTATTTGGGAAATAATTATATAGAATATAAAATGAATTAAATACGAACATACATTTGTCAACAGGATTTGCCAGTTACTAACAGGGTTATACACATAATAATAGGATATTTAGTGGTACTCCACATACTTATTAACAATATCCACATATTCGTAAGTGGTTATCCACAAAAAGTTATTAGAATTAGAAAACCTATTAAACTAGCAATCATAGAGCTTTTCCACAGTATCCACATCGTTGTGGATGAATTATTTCCACAAGTAGTTTGGGCTGTAAAAGAGATAAAAAATCCCTTTACTCAAAAAGAGCAAAGGGACGTTGTACTATCTATAAATAATTAAACTTCTCTAGATTTAGCACGAGCATCGGCTGCTTGCATACGAGCTTGTGCTTCCATATCTTCTGAATCTGCAAGTTCACGGGAGAATTCTACTTCTTCCACACCTTTTAAGTTCTTTAAGCTTTTCGGTGTATTAGGTAATGTAACGGAATTTTTATCGCGTTTTTTAGAGCCTTTTTTACCCATGAGCAATCCCCTCCAATTATAAATAGCAGTAATGAATACTGCACTTCTAGTTTGTGCAAAAATGGAGGAGATATAAAGGGATTTTATGGCATTCTTTTATAGCCGGCTGCACGATCGGCGCGACGAAACTCTTTAGAGTACGTAACTTCCTGCATACTATTTAATGTTCTTTTCGCATCTCTTGCTTTACGAGCTTTGCTTTTTTCCATAAATAATGGACCTCCTCAAAATTTATGTAGGACATCCATTATTCTTTCCTTATTTTATCAATTTTATGCTTCTTTAATTTCATCTAATTGACGACGAATTGGCGAATGTAAAATTGTGTGCATTAAATATTTATCTTTTTCAATCGCATATAGGTGAAATAGTCCATTTGTATCTTCTGGCTCATAAGAATCGCTAACTAACGAAACGTATGGCATTTTCTCCGTTGCTTTTTGAGAACGTACATTTTCTTTTCTAATGCGGATATAAATAGTTTCGATATCTTCTTCAAAAAATAATTCATTAAAGAAAGCAGTTTTTGCTTTTTGATTATAACCTTTTCCGAAATAATCTTTTCCAATCCATGTTGCAAGAAAACCAGTATTATCTTTAATATCATATAAATTAATGGTACCAATAGGTTGGTTCCATTCGTCAACAATTGTTCTTGAAATTAACTGCCCTTGTTCTTCAGCTTCCATCGTTTGCTTAGTCATAAAGATATATTCATCATACGATCCTGCTTTGTGACGAACAAAAGGGAAGACAGCTGGATCAACCATATGCGTAAACAATTGTTGGCACTCGCTTAAATCACGTTCGCGAATGATCATAACAAATCCCTCCGAATATTCCGAGGGCAGTCCTGTGGAGATTGTCCACCCTCGAACAAAATTTTAGTGTGAAAATAAAATTCTATTCGGGGTGGGAATCGAACCCACTAGAACCAGTTTACTGGTGGCGCACCATTTGCCTTCCCTAGCACGTATTTATTTATCTGTAGATATCATATTAAATTTTCACCAAAAAGTGAACAATTTTTTTTAACTTTTTTTATATATAATTTTTCCATCTATTATTGTCATGAAAGGTGATGCTAAATAATCAAAAGGATGCTTGTTCCAAAGTACTAAATCAGCATCTTTTCCAACTTCAATACTTCCGACGCGATCGTCTATTTTTAACGATTTAGCAGCGTTAATCGTTATACCTTCTAATGCTTTTTGTTCAGGCATTCCAGAACGAACAGCTAATGCAGCACAGACGTTTAAATATTGCACTGGAACATACGGATGATCTGTAGTAATGGAAACAGCAATTCCATGGTCTGTTAATTCCTTATATGTTTCCCACGTTTTATTTTTCAATTCAATCTTTGATTTTCTAGTTAATGTTGGGCCAACAGTTACTTGCAAGTTTCTACCTGATAGCTCATCTGCAATTAAATGACCTTCCGTACAATGTTCAATTCGTAAATCTAAATCAAACTCATCGGCAAAGCGAACAGCTGTTAAAATATCATCAGCACGATGAGCGTGAACTCTGACTGGAATTTCTTTGTTTAATGCTTTTTTAATTGCTGAATACCTAGGGTGTTTTGCACTTTCATCTTTTGCTTCATAAAAAGCTTCGCGAAGCATACCCATAATACCCATTCGAGTTATCGAGTCGTTTGATGAGCCGCTATGAATACGTTTTGGGTTTTCCCCTAAGGCAATTTTTAATCCAGCAGTCTCTTTAATAATCATTTTCTCGATGTTTTTTCCATGTGTTTTAATAACGGAAGTAGTTCCACCGATTACATTGGCACTTCCAGGCATAACTTGGACTGCTGTTATTCCAAACATAACAGCATCTTTAAATCCTGGATCTAATGGATAGACACCATCTAAAGCTCGAATATGTGGTGTAATAGGTTCAATGGTTTCATTGGCATCGTTTCCAGCCCACCCAGTTCCTTCGTCATAAAGTCCAAGGTGTGTATGTGCATCGATAAAGCCAGGAAATAAGAGTTGACCATTAGCGTCAATAACTTCCATATCGGCCTGTTCATTAATGTTACCTATTTCGGAAATTTTTCCATCAACAACTAATACATCCCCTTTTTCGATCGTGTCTGAAGTAATAGGATAAATAGTTGCACCTTTAATTAATATTTTAGTTTGTTTCATTGTTCTTCTCCTCATTTAACAAGTTAATTAAAGCTGAATTAATATCGGCATATTGAAAAATATAACCGTGTTGAAGTGCTTTTTCTGGCAATACTTTTTGACCTTTAAGTAAAAGGTCACTCATCTCCCCTAATAAAATATGAAGAGCAAATGAAGGGACAGAAAGCCAATGAGGCTTCCCAGTAGTTTTTGCAATTGCTTTCCCAAACATTTCATTTCTAACTGGGTTTGGTGCAGTGGCATTAATTGGACCGTTAATATCTTTGTTAGTAATTGCAAATTGCAGCAAACCAACAACATCATCAATATGTATCCAAGATAACCATTGTTTTCCGCTGCCAACATTACCTCCTATCATAAACTTATAAGGCATAATCATTTTTGGAAATGCGCCACCTTCTGTTCCTAAGACAACACCAAATCGGCTATAAACAGTCCGGATTCCTAGTTGCTCAACATTTTGTGCTTCTTTTTCCCAAGCAACGACAGTTTCTGCTAAAAAATCAATTCCGTGTTCTAAATCAGCTTCAGTAAACGTTTTTGCTTCAGAAGTTCCATAATAACCGATAGCAGAAGCATTTATATATACAGATGGTTTGTTTACAAGTTCTTTTAAAAGGGTATAAACACGATGAGTTATCTCGATTCTGCTCTTTAGGATTCTATTTTTTCTTTTTGTCGTCCAGCGTCCACTATTAAGTGACTCTCCTGCTAAATTTATAAACACATCTATACCATCTAATTCGCATTGTAGGTCGTCATTCCAAGTTAAAAAGTTGATTCTAGGTGTGGAGGATTGTTTTGTTGAACGTGATAGGACATATACTTCATGACCTTTACGTGTAAAATCATTTACTAATGCTTTACCAATAAAACCTGTTCCACCAGATATAGCGATGCGCAAATCTCTCACTCCCATCTACTTCTACTTTTTATTGTATACTTAAAGCATACGGTTCATTAATGTAACAATTATAAGGGTGATTAACTGTGTCGAAAACAATAATTAGTAAAATAACGACGCAAAAGAAAAATATGGAACGCTTTAATATATTTATAAAGAAAAATGAGCAAGAAA
Source organism: Lottiidibacillus patelloidae (assembly GCF_002262935.1). NCBI lineage: Bacteria > Bacillati > Bacillota > Bacilli > Caryophanales > Bacillaceae > Lottiidibacillus > Lottiidibacillus patelloidae. The sequence continues at coordinate 272,656 of NZ_NPIA01000004.1, forward strand.
GCTATGCTTTTTCTGTCGATCAAGATGTTTTAATTACTTTTGGCCTAAGAAAAGGGATGGAAATAGATAATAAGCTAATTAATGAAATCTTATATAAGGATGAAATAAAAAAAGCATACAACCAATCGTTAAATTATTTATCTTATAGAATGCGTTCTGCTCATGAAGTTTCTGTATATTTAAAGAAAAAAGAAGTTGAACCTCACATTATTGATGAGGTTATTGAAAAATTATTTTCCTATAATTTTTTAAATGATTTAGATTTTGCCAAGGCATATGTGAGAAGTAAGAAAAATACTTCTGTTAAAGGTCCGACTGTAATTAAAAATGAGTTAAAAGAAAAGGGAGTTAGCCAATTGAACATTGATGAAGGACTAAAAGAGTATTCTTACGAAGAACAATTAGAAAAAGCTAAAATGTTTGCAGAAAAGAAAATCGCCAAGGAAGAAAATCGCCGTTCTATGAAAGAGTTAAAGGATAAAGTTGGCCAAACATTGCAGATGAAAGGATTCTCTAGAGATATTATTAACGAAGTGTTTAATGAAATATCAGTTGAGAAAACGGAAAATGAAGAAAGAGAAGCGTTAGAATTTCACGGAAGAAAAGCTCACAGAAAGTATCAAGGCTATGATGGCTGGGAATATGAGCAAAAAATGAAAACGTATCTTCTTAGAAAACGCTTCTCTTATGATTTGATTCAACAGTTTATTTCCGAAATGAAAGATGAGGATTAACGGTCAATAAATATTTCAGGTTGGCCGTTATCTTCATTTATAATTTTTTCGGCAACAAATTTAGGATCTTTTAGACGGGAGGAATCTTTAATATGATTGCTTCCTTCCCAAAATGGAGTAGACATTCCTCCCATATATACGGCAGTGACTGCTATGTTTGTATCAGCAAACTCTTTTACCAAGCTTTCGGTAAAGCCCCGTACAGCAAACTTAGAGGCAACGTAAACAGATTCGTTTACTTTTCCTCGTAAACCAGCAGTCGAAATAATGTTCATAATTTTTGCTTGTTCTGCTTTACGCAACAGTGGCAGCACTTTAGACGTTAAATAAATGGTACCTTTGACATTTGTATCAATCATTTCATTAATTTCTTGTTCGGTTAGCTGTTCGAGATTACCGAAGTAGCCTACACCTGCATTATTAATCACACCATTTATTGAAGGGAACTGTTTAGCTATTTCTTCAATCACTCGTTCTACATCAGCATAATTTGCAACATTACATGTGAAAATAGTTGCTTTTCCCCTTAGTTCTTCAATTTCATTCTTCGCTTTTTCGAGACGACTTTTTGTTCTTCCGAGTAAAATAATATGGAAGCCTTTGCAGGCATATAGTTTAGCAAGTTCAGCACCTAAGCCTGAGCCTGCCCCAGTAATAATAACATGTTTCATATGGACCACTCCTTTATAAGGTTGCTTAATCACTATACCAAGTACTATACTAATAGTGCAAAATGTAAGAAAATTGGGGATGAAAATATGGAAAAAAGATATAGCCAAATGTCTGAGTTTGAACTTAGACAGGAAATTGGTCACTTAAATGAAAAAGCAAAAAAAGCAGAACAAATGGGTATGGTCAGTGAATTTGCTGTGCTAGAACGGAAAGTAGTAATGGCAAAGGCATATTTATTAAACCCAGATGACTACAAATCTGGAGAAGTGTATGAAATTACTGGAGATCCAGGGTATTATTTTAAAATTAATTACATGAATGGTCATTTTGCATGGGGACATCGATTAAACTCTAGTGAGGAAGAGGCATTTCCAATTTCTTTATTAGGTAATCTTGTGGATATAAAAGAGAAGTAGGCATATTGCCTACTTCTTCAAATTATGAACGCTTTCTTGTTTGGCGTTCTAAAATAATTGTGTTTTGCGCTTGCTGTGTTTCACCGTTTACTTGAGCATAGGCATGTTTTGCATTAGCTCGTGGAGATTGGAATGGATCACTGTATCTATTCTCACTGAATTTTTTTCGGTTATTTTCTTTTACCAAAAGAAACACCTCCCAAACGTTTAGCGGTGACTTGAATTTCTCATACGATCTTCTGGATGCGTATTAATTGTTCCATTTGCACGTTTTGAAGCATACTCTTCTTTCGCTCGCGGTTCCCCGTCGTAAGAAATCCGGTTAGGGAAGCCTTTTTGTTTATTTCGCATAAGTGAAGTTCCTCCTTTTTAACCGGTACATCTGTTAGTATGAGGTGTTTTCCACTTTGATATGTAAGGGAAAGGATGTGTTATTATTGGAAGAAATTTTTGAGCGATTAACAAAACAATTATTAATAAAGAATAGTGATTTAACGGAAAAACAAGCACGTACTTGGGTTGAAGTATTGTGGGAAGATTTTGAAACAACGCGAGCAAAAGCAGGTAGAAAATATTTAGGTAAAGAAATGACAGAGAATATGGTTATACAAATGATTAACCATTATGGAAATAGACTCCATGAGTTCGCCGCAACTAATCCAAAGTACGCACATTTATTAAATGATAATGACTTCTTAAATTAAAAGCGATGGCAGCTGCCATCGCTTTTTTGTTTTGATTAAAGTGTTAGGGACAGAGTTTTATACATTAAATAATTGTATACTTCGTGAAAATACTTCGCTTTCCACGGGCACGGCCTCAGCCTAACGGGAGCTTCAGCTTTTCTTTATTGATCCAGCTTCAGCTCCCAACGCCTAGTAACCTATCCACTTTTCACTTTCGATAAGTCAGCATCGGTTCGCTTTGCTCACCGTGTTTCCTTTATCTTAGCTCAAAGTGCTCTAAGGTTATACGGCGCTAAACGGGAGCTTCAGCTTTTCTTTATTGATCCAGCTTCAGCAATCAACGTCTAGAAAACTTCACACTCCTCATCTGCGATAAGTCGACATCGAAGGTCTTAGCCCTCCGTGTCTTCTTTATCTCATTCGAAGTGCTCCAGTTTTTACGCCGTTAAACGATTGCTTCAGCTTTTCTTTATTGATCCAGCTTCAGCTCCCAACGCCTACAATTCTTCACCCTTTTTATTTACGATAAGTCAACATCGAATTACTCCCGTAATTCGTGTTTCCTTTATCTCAAACAAAGTGTTCCAGAATTTATGGCGCTAAACGGGAGCTTCAGCTTTCCTTTATTCCCTGATTGCAGCATTCATTTTCTTCATTAATTTCTTCTCGCTGAATATCCATCCTGTAAAAGAAGACAGTCGCTCTAAGTCATAATCAAGATGAACAACAGCAACAAACGGATAATGTCCCTTACTGCGATAGCGTAGATCTATAAACCTGACTTCGATAAAGTCTTCAAATTCATTAATTTCCCACCTGTGGATCGGAGAAAAGGATAAAAAGGCAGCAATGTTTTTATCTTTTTTAGCCGCAGATATTATGTCATTTTTAGGTATTGGGACAAAGTCATATTCATCTAGTATTTCAATTTTACCGTTATACGATTTAGCGACATAAAGTTTAGTATCGGTTTTAATAACTAAATGCCACTTATACCAATTAAATGTAGGAGATATAATTACTTTCCCACCTGGGATGATGCTACAAGCTTGCTTGATAACATCGTGCTTTGCCTTTATTCTCCATAAGTAATAACCTATAATGATTATATAGATAACAATAAATGTATAACCTGGATCCTGACCATAAATCCATAATACAAAGCCTATGCCATGGGCAGCCAATATAAATGGATCCATCGTGTTAATAACACCTAACGCTAGCCACTTTTGTGAAAAAGGTCGAAGTGCTTGCGTTCCATAGGCATTAAAAATATCAACAAACACGTGTAAAAATACTGCCAAGAAAGTCCACAACCATAAATGAATGCCGTTAACTTCAGGCACAAAAAAATGAATAATAGATGAGATGACAATTGGCCAAAGTAATACAGCAGGGATGGAATGTGTAGCCCCTCGATGGTTTCGTAAGTATATGGCGTTACTTTTTAATTTTAGTACTGTATCTGTATCTGGAGCTTGCGAGCCTAATACTGTAGCAAGCAAAACTGCATTTGTAGCAACGGGATCTTGTGCAATAACTGGGTCAAGAGTAGCGATTCCACCAAGCGCAAACCCCATTGCAAAGTGTGTTGCAGTATCCATAAGTAAGCCTCCTGTTCAAGTCACTTATTTTATTTATAACCAATAAAAAATGTTTTAAAAGGAGTAAATAATGACTAATAAAATTCAAGTATTTTCCGAATACAAAATAAAAAACAATGATACTAATTCTTATGAAAAAGCGATGGATGCTGTTATTGCTCGTTTAAAAGAAGATGGTGCTAGAAACATCCAATGGTATAAGTCGGTTGACCAAAATAATTTATATGTTGAAATGTATGAAGTAGACTCCATGGATGACTATAATCGAATTAAAGTATTAAGAAAAAGTAGTGTAGAAGAGCGATATAAAGACATACACCCTTTTATTGAAGGTGATGCTGAGAAACTTCATATGTGGGCGTTTGCAACGGTTAAAAAATAATCTGATTTAAAAAGTTAGGGGAACAAAGCGTGAATAAAGAGGAAAATTGGTACGAGGATTTTTCAATTGAAGGATTTCAGACAGATTTAATAAGTTGGTTTGAAAATGAGCAACGAATATTACCTTGGAGAGAAAATAAAGACCCATATCGTGTATGGGTCTCAGAAATAATGCTACAACAAACAAAAGTAGATACGGTCATTCCCTATTACAATCGCTTTATGGAACTATTTCCGACTACCAAACATTTGGCAGAAGCGGAAGAAGAGCGTGTCTTGAAAGCTTGGGAAGGGTTAGGATATTACTCTAGAGCACGTAATTTGCAAGCGGCTGTTCGTGAAGTTGTTGAAAGATACGGTGGTACGGTACCAAATGACCCTGAAAAAATAGCAAATTTAAAAGGAGTAGGACCATATACTACTGGCGCTATCTCTAGTATTGCCTATGATCTGCCAGAACCAGCTGTAGATGGAAATGTGATGCGTGTATTATCGCGCGTTTTCTTTATTACTGAAGATATTGCAAAACAGAAAACGAGAAAACTCTTTGAAGAGATAGTTCGTACAATAATTTCTAAAGATAATCCTTCAGCATTTAACCAAGGATTGATGGAATTAGGTGCATTAATATGTACGCCAAAGTCTCCTTCCTGTTTATTATGTCCTGTACAAGAGCATTGTAAGGCATTTGCGGAAGGAGTAGAGGATGAACTACCGATAAAAAGTAAAAAGAAAGCACCAAGACCACTTGCGATGGCAGCGATAATCTTAACGGACGAAGCAGATAATATTGTGATCCATCGCCGACCAGAATCCGGCTTACTGGCAAATTTGTGGGAGTTACCTAACCATGAAACGCAAAATGGTGGAGCTGACCAACACGAACAATTAAAAAGCTTTCTGCACGATGAATATAGCCTTCATGTTACTATTGGTGAACACATAGCTAACTTAGAGCATATTTTTTCACATATAAAGTGGAATATTGCAGTATATGTTGGCAAATTGAATAAGCAATTTGCCATGCGAGATGACTTACGTATAGTAAACAAAAAGGAATTGGAAAAATATCCATTTCCAGTATCACATCAAAAAATTATTGCAAGCTATTATCGCTAATCATACTGTGGTTTCGTTCCATGAGTCCAATCAGCTTCGTGGCGATTAAAGCCACCGCGAGCTTCAATTTCTTTAATAATTTCACGATGGATTGTAACACCTTCACTATTTAAGTAAGGAGTCATTTGTTGTAAAGATTTATGAAAATAAGCGAGTTCACTTTCATTCCATTCTGTCTTAGGCATCATGGATAACTCCGTCATATCTCTTCCTACATACATTGAAATCACTCCTTTTCTTATTTCTAAGATAGTTTTTGTATAATAAAGAATAAGTATTCAATGAAAGTGGGAGAAGATATGAATAATAAAGTTGCGTTAGTTACAGGAAGTAGCAGGGGAATTGGTAGAAAAATTGCAATCATGTTAGCGGAAAAAGGCTATGACATTGTTGTTAACTATGCAAGAAGTAAAAAAGGTGCTTTAGAAACAGCAGAACAGGTTGAAGCTTTAGGAAGAAAAGCCTTAGTAGTAAGAGCTAACGTTGGTGATGTTGATAAAATTAAAGAAATGTTTGCAGAAATAAATGAGACATTTGGACGTTTAGACATTCTTGTTAATAACGCAGCATCTGGCGTATTAAGACCAATTATGGACATTGAAGAAAGTCACTGGGATTGGACAATGAACATTAATAGTAAAGCTTTGTTATTTTGCGGACAAGAAGCAGCCAAGCTAATGGAAAAAAATAATGGTGGTAAAATTGTAAGCATTAGTTCACTTGGTTCTATTCGCTATTTAGAAAATTACACAACAGTTGGTGTATCTAAGGCTGCAGTTGAAGCGTTAACACGATATTTAGCAGTGGAATTAGCAGAAAAAAATATTGTAGTTAATGCAGTGTCTGGTGGAGCAGTAGATACGGATGCATTAAAACATTTCCCTAATCGAGAAGAGTTATTAAACGATGCTGCGAAGCGGACACCGGCGGGTAGACTAGTCGAGAAAGATGATATTGCAAATGCTGTTATGTTTCTTTTATCAGAGGAAGCAAGCATGATTCGAGGGCAAACGATAATAGTTGATGGTGGAATTTCTCTACTCACATAAAAAGAAAATATTCATAAATTTTTTTAGGATAAGACCACCTTCACTTGGTTAAATTATCTTTTGTGGAGGTGATTAGTGATGAACAAACAACCAAATCAAACAGCATCTGGTACTAACATCCAGCATGTTAAACAACAAAATGCGCAAGGTCAACAAGGGCAAGGTCAATATGGTACTGAGTTCGGTAGTGAAACAGATGTGCAAGAAGTAAGACAACGTAATGCACAATCTGCTCAACGTAACCAACAGCAACAAGGCCAACAAGGTCAGCAACAACAGTAATTTAAAAAAGCACCCATTCGGGTGCTTTTTTATTTGTTTCTAAGCAACTACATAAACATCTTCCCAAAAAAAACTCCGCATCTATCCTACTGACAAAACTTCTTAAACATCAACAAACTTAGTCAAAGGGAAAAATAAAGAAAAGGGGAAATAGTCTATAGAGTATAATTTGAGGAGGACAATTTGTGGAGCGGTTTGATCAATTAATACATGAACAATTACTAATAACGGAAAAAATGATTCAACTCCAAAAAGAAATAGATAATTCGCAACAAACATTAAAAAAGATTAATGATGATGGTGCTTGTAAGGAAGATTTAATAACCTTATTAATGAAAATTGCAAAAGATAAAAAGAATTTTGAAGAACTACAATACGAATTTAAAAAACGGACGGATGAAGTGATTCGATGTTACCGTGATGATAAAGAGAAACACTATATTTAAAGTATCTATGCCTCGCCACTTTGGCGAGTTTTTTTGTGAAAAGAGGATATTTTTAGTTTAGTAAATATGTTTATGAATGTTCGAAAAGTAAATACCAAAAATAATATTCGCAATAATAAATAGCATGCAAGTCATCCTGATTCCCTTCTGTCCAATTTATGGGTATAATAGAGATGGTATTTAACGGATAAGTATAAAAATTAGCGGAATTAGGACAAACTCGGAAAAAATGAGAGGAAAGGAGTAAAAAATGAATCTTCCCGAAATTGGACAACGTATCCAAATCCAAAGTTACAAGCACAATGGTTTGCTGCATCGAACATGGGAGGAAACTGTCACTTTAAAAAGTACGCAATCGATGATAATTGGCGGAAATGATCGAACAACAGTAACGGAATCGGATGGCAGAACGTGGCGCACTAGAGAACCTGCAATATGTTTTTTTCATACTGACTATTGGTTTAATACAATAGCAATGCTAAGGAATGATGGTGTTTATTATTACTGTAATTTAAGTTCCCCGTTTACATGGGATAAAGAAGCGGTAAAATATATCGATTATGATCTAGATATTAAAGTTTTTCCTGATATGACATATGTTTTGCTTGATGAAGATGAATATGAATTACATAGTAAACAAATGAGATATCCTGAGGCAATTGACCGTATACTAAAAAGAAATGTTGATCAGCTAATATCATTTATCAATATGCGAAAAGGACCGTTTGCACCTGACTTTGTTGATCGATGGTATGAACAATATTTAAGATATTACTAAAATCTGTTGTCTAATAGCAACAGATTTTTTGTACGTTAGGATGGTGATGATTTGAACAGTATCAAAAGATATTTGGCTTTTGTTACCCCATACAAAAAAGAGATTATTTTTACATTTATTATCGGGATTATTAAATTTGGTATACCACTTTTAATTCCATTATTACTAAAATACGTTCTTGATGATATTATTATTAGCACGCAATTGACTCCTGATGAAAAAATGGATCAATTATTGCCGATTATGGCTGGTGTATTTTTCATTTTTTTAATTGTCAGACCTCCTGTTGAATATTATCGACAATATTTCGCGCAGTGGACTGGAAGTAAAGTATTATATGATATCCGTGATCGATTATTTGCACATATACAAAAATTGAGCTTACGCTTTTATTCAAACAATAAGGTTGGGGAAGTTATATCCCGAGTCATTCATGATGTCGAACAAACAAAGTCATTCGTAATTACTGGCTTAATGAACATTTGGCTAGATATGGTTACGATTGTCATAGCAATTTCTATCATGATGTGGATGGATTTTTGGTTAACAATTGTCGCAATTTCTTTGTTCCCTTTATACGGATTTGCAGTGAAGTATTTTTATGCAAAGTTACGTAGGTTGACGCGCGAACGTTCGCAGTCGTTAGCTGAAGTACAAGGTCATTTACATGAACGTATTCAAGGTATAAGTGTAATAAAAAGTTTTGCAAATGAAAATTATGAACACGAACAATTTAAAGGAAGAAATGATAATTTCTTAAATAAAGCTTTAAAGCATACGAGTTGGAATGCAAAAACCTCTGCCGTTGTTAACACAATTACAGATATAGCACCAATTATAGTTATTTTTGTCGCGAGTATCGGCGTACTAAAATGGGGACTTTCTGTAGGTACATTAGTTGCATTCGTGGCATATATGGATAAGCTATACAATCCATTAAGAAGGTTAGTTAACTCATCAACGACGTTAACACAAGCCATTGCTTCAATGGATCGAGTGTTTGAATTTATGGATGAAGCATACGATATCGTTGACCGTCCAGGAGCAAAAGAGCTGAAAAACGTTAATGGAGAAATTTCATTTAAAGATGTAACTTTTAAATATAGCGAAGAGGATAAAAATGTTCTCTCAAATATTAATCTCAATGTACAAGCTGGTGAAACAATTGCTTTAGTTGGAATGAGTGGTGGAGGAAAATCTTCCTTAGTCGGTTTAATTCCGAGATTTTACGATATTGACCAAGGGGAAATTTTACTTGATGGTACAGATATTCGTGATTTCACTGTAACTAGCTTGAGAGATAAAATTGGAGTTGTCCTGCAAGATAATATTTTATTTAGTGAATCTGTAATGACTAATATTATGATGGGAAATCCAAATGCTTCAGAGGCTGAAGTAATTGAAGCGGCAAAAGCAGCGAATGCACATGAGTTTATATTAAACTTACCTGAAGGATACGATACAAAAATTGGAGAACGTGGTGTTAAGTTATCTGGTGGGCAAAAGCAGCGCTTAGCGATTGCTCGAGTATTTTTGAAAAATCCACCTCTTTTAATATTTGATGAAGCAACATCAGCACTTGATTTAGAAAGCGAGCATTACATTCAAGAAGCACTTGAGAAATTAGCAAAAAATAGAACGACTTTTATCGTTGCGCATCGTTTAGCAACAATAACACATGCTGATCGAATTATTTTAATCGAAAATGGTGTAATTAAAGAAGAAGGTACACATTTAGAGTTAATGAATAAAAAAGGTAGTTATTATGACCTTTTTCAAGTGCAACATTTAGAATAATGTTAATACGGAAGACTTAAAATCACCTGTTAAGGTGATTTTTTTTAATATGACGCATAGTTTTAATAATGCCAATGAAAGCATTCTAGGAGGATAGTCATGTTAAAAAAGTTAGGTATTTACGTAGTAGTTACCCTTTTAGCAATATGCATTTTCAGCCGAATAAAAGAGTTAATGAGAGTAGAAGTTGTTGCCCAAGGTAAAGAGCTAAATGATGAACTAGTCAATTATTCTGAGCCGAGTGAGAACTTTAAAATACAGTTTAGCAAAGGGAAGATCTTTCAAAAAATAAATACTGCATTAAAAGAAAGAGGGTTAGCAGAAAAGGCAAGTTGCTCTGTCATCGGATCCGAACAATACTTTATGGTAGAGGCAAAAATTGAACCAAAGGTAGTTGAAGACGAGGACTTAACTAAAATTCAATTAGTAATTAATGAGATTCTAATTATTAATGGGTATGACGCAGACAAATTTAATATTTACATACAATGATGGTTTAAGATAAATGATAGTTAATTCGTGAAGTAAGCTTGAACAAAAGTTTCTTTAACAGCGAAAAGTCCGAACCTATATGAACTGCACCCCAATTGTTAGACACAATCTAATAATTGGAGGTGCAGTTTTTCTGATAGATTCGGACTATTTTAGCTTTCCTGTTCATCAATAAATTTATCAAAGTGAAAGGAATTGTAACTGTTTACGAGTTTATTTAAGTGTTCTAGTTCTTCACTATATTTTACAAACGCACCTAATAAAGGAAGAAACCTAGTTGTCAATTCATCGTCATCCTTTTCTTTGAAATAAGAAAAGAAAGTATTAGTTACCTTTACTTTATTAATGCTTACTTCCTCTTTAAATGTATCATTAGGCAGTTTCGTTTTTATTTTCCCGATAAATATATTTAATAGTTGCTCATGCAGCTCGGTGAGGCAATCAATTTCGTCCTCTATCCTTTCGCGCAACTCTAAAGGCAACTCCTGGAGCGCATTTTCGTAATGATGCATTGTTTTTAATAAGATCATTGCCTGATCTTGAGATGCCATCATATTACGAAATGCAACAAGCTTTCTAGCTTTCTTAAACCGTTTTTTTGCTAAGTAAACTCTTTCCTCTTTATAAAAGATATAAAATTGATCAATAGTAAACCGCTTTTTTTCAAGTCTCTCTATGTCTTTTTTTAGTACTAAATGCTGCGACCCGTGCTTGGCAATAAGTTTTAGCCACCTAATTGTGTCTTCTGTACTTTCTAATAGTTGATGAAATAATTTATTTTCATATTTTGGTGGGACAAACATTAAATTCACAATAAAAGCTGACAGGACACCTATCATTATTAATGTGAAGCGTGTGACAGCAACGGATGCGATTTCTCCACCAGTAGCACTTTCCATAATGACAACTGCTGAAACAAGAGCTAATGGAATGGCATTTTCAAGTTTAAATTTTAAGTGAATAATGATTACGATGATGGAAGCTAAGCCAATGACAATAGGTTCATTACCTAACGTCAGCATTAATATAATTGCTACTACCGCTCCAATTAAATTGCCTTGTACTTGCTCTAAGATAGATTGGTAAGAACGATAAATAGATGGTTGCAATGCAAAGATTGCTCCAAGTGGAGCAAGGACGATAGGATCGAGTTCTAACATTGTTGCTACATATAAAGAAATAATAATAGCTAATCCAGTTTTGAAAATTCTTGCACCCAGTTTCATTTAAAAAAATCCTTTCAAAAGTGTAGTAAGATAGATGGAATATAATATGTAGAATTGAAAAAAGCAAGGGGAAGAAAGAGACAAAGTGTAAAACTTTGTCCCTTCATGAAGTATATTACTCTTCAGTTTTATTTAATACAGCAAATGAATGATCAATTGCTTCAATTGTCGTATCAATGTCTTCTTCTGTATGAGCAATTGTAATAAACAAAGCTTCATACTTTGAAGGGGCTAGATTGATCCCTTGCTCTAACATTAATCGGAAAAACTTCGCAAACATCTCACCATCCGATTCGTTAGCTTCATCAAAATTCGTTACTTCCTTTGTAGTAAAATAAATTGTTAGAGCGCCATTTAAACGATTCACTTTTACTGGTAACTCATATTTCCTTGCCGCTTCAACGATGCCCTTTTCTAACTTCTCACCTAGTTTATCCAGCTTGTCGTATAGACCTTCTTCTTGTAGCACTTCTAAACAGGCAATACCAGCGGACATTGAAGCGGGGTTTCCAGCCATTGTACCAGCTTGATATGCAGGGCCTAGCGGAGCGACTTGTTCCATAATCTCTTTTTTGCCGCCATATGCCCCAATTGGTAACCCACCCCCGATAATTTTTCCTAGTGCAGTCATATCGGGTTCAACTCCGAGTAAGTTTTGTGCCCCACCGTACATAAAACGAAAAGCAGTAATTACTTCGTCATAAATGACTAACGCTCCAGCATCGTGGACTAATTCGTTCACCTTTTCTAAAAATCCAGGCTTTGGTTCAACAATTCCGAAGTTACCTACGATTGGTTCAACTAATACACAGGCAATTTGATCGCCCCATTTTTCCAATGCTTCTTTAAGTGGTTCAATCTCATTAAAAGGAACAGTAATAACTTCTTGAGCAATGCTTTTAGGGACACCGGCAGAATCAGGTGTTCCAAGTGTTGAAGGACCAGATCCAGCAGCTACTAAAACTAAATCGGAGTGGCCATGATAACAACCAGCAAACTTTAAAATTTTATCCCGACCAGTATAAGCGCGGGCAACGCGAATTGTTGTCATGACAGCTTCTGTTCCTGAATTGACAAAGCGGACTTTCTCCATAGCTGGCATTGCTTCTTTCAGCATTTTTGCGAACTTATTTTCTAGTGCTGTCGGAGTTCCATATAGCGTACCATTTTCAGCAGCTGTAGTGATAGCTTTCGTAATATGTGGGTGAGCATGACCTGTAATGATAGGCCCGTATGCGGCTAAGTAATCGATATATTTATTTCCATCAACATCCCAAAAATAAGCCCCTTTTGCACGTTCCATAAAGACAGGTGCTCCTCCGCCGACTGCTTTAAATGATCGAGATGGGCTATTTACTCCACCAACGATATGGTGTAATGCTTCTTCGTGAAGTTGAATAGACTTTGTATGTTCCATTTTTATACCTCCAATAAAAACCGTTTATCTTCCTGCATTATAAGTAAAACAGAGAGTTGATGCAAAGAATGAAGGTAGAATAGTTGAGTATTAACTTTTCATTCTGTAAACTTACGAGTGAATATGGAGGTAATAAGAATGAATAATATGATAGATGTAAAAAAATTAAGAAAAGAATTTCAATCTCATTCAAGTCGCCAAGGGTTAAAAGGGGCTTTTCGTGATTTGTTTACGAGGAACTATAAAACGTTAACGGCTGTTAATGATATTTCATTTACTATTAAGCGAGGAGAAATGGTTGGCTACATCGGTGAAAATGGTGCTGGGAAATCAACGACAATAAAAATGCTGACTGGAATATTAACTCCGACAGCTGGAGAAATAACGATAAATGGCATGAACCCGCATAAAGAAAGAGAAAAATTTGTAAACACAATCGGAGTAGTCTTCGGACAACGATCTCAGCTTTGGTGGGATATTGCTGTGCAAGAATCGTTTCGTCTTTTAAAGAAAGTATACAAAGTTTCTGATGAAGATTATGAAAGCCATATGAATCATGTTATTGAAACGTTGGATATTGGACCGCTATTGGACAAGCCTGTTAGAAAACTATCGTTAGGACAAAGGATGCGTTGTGAGTTAGCTGCGGCACTAATTCATAATCCACCATTATTATTTTTAGATGAACCTACGATTGGATTAGATGTCTTAGTGAAACTTAAAATTAGAAGATTTCTAAAAGAGATAAACGAAAAATATGGAACTACAATTTTACTAACAACGCATGATCTTTCCGATATTGAGGCGCTTTGTGAACGAGTAATCATGCTTGATGACGGAAAAATTATTTATGACGGACAATTAGATGATTTACGAGAGAACTGGGGAGAAGGGAAGCAAATAGAATTTCAATTTGCAAAACCAGTCCAATTGAATGAGGTAGAAAAATTAACTAATAGTGAACAAATTGTTTGGAGTCATGGAAATACTAGTTCACAATTAATTGCTAATGTCCGAGATGACGAAGAAGTATCAACACTTGTTGCTACAGTTGTTTCTAAATTCGATATTACAGGCGTTAAGATGAATGAAATAAGTACAGAAGAAATAGTCAGAAGCATTTATGAAGAGGGCGTTGTCAATGGCTAAATACATTGAGATGATTAGAATTCGCTTTTTAATGATGCTGGCTTATCGAACAAATTATTATAGTGGAATATTAATTTATAGTATCAACATCGGGGCGTATTATTTCTTATGGAATGCAATCTACGGTGGCAGAGAAGATATCCAAGGGCTTTCTGTAACACAAATGACAACATATATTGCAATAGCTTGGATGGCGAGAGCATTTTATTTTAATAATATAGATCGGGAAATTGCTAGTGAAATAAAAGAAGGAAAAGTAGCGATTGAAATGATCCGTCCCTATAACTACTTAGGGATGAAAGCAATGCAAGGACTAGGGGAAGGTATTTTCCGCTTGGCATTTTTCTCTGTACCAGGAATGGTTATTGTCAGCTTCGTTTTTTCCTTGCAACTTTCAAATGTCCTTTCCCAATGGCTATGGTTTTTAGTTGCAATTATTTTTAGTTTTATCATTAATACACAAATTAATTTAGTTGTTGGATTGTTAACGTTTTTCTTTTTTAACAATGATGGATTAATTAGAGCAAAACGAGTTGTCATTGATTTATTTTCTGGTCTCTTGCTACCAATAAGCTTTTATCCATTATGGGCGCAAGATGTCATGAAGTTCTTCCCGTTTCAAGCGATTAGTTATATTCCGAGCATGATTTTCACAGGTGGATTCTCACCGAGTGAAATTACCTCAGCGCTACTGTTCCAAATTGTTTGGGCGTTGCTATTAATTCTACCAATCCAGCTATTATGGATCGTCGCTAAGAAAAAACTAATTGTACAGGGAGGGTAATCGAATGTTTTATTTTTCAATGTTTAGCCAATATTTTTCGCAATACTTAAAAACACGCTTACAATATCGTGTAGACTTAGCAGTTGAAATTTTTTCTGACCTCCTTTTTCAAGGAGTAAACTTAGTGTTTATTCTCGTCGTTTTCGGTCATACGCAATTTTTAAGTGGATGGAGTAGAGAGGAAATAATTTTTATCTACGGCTTTTTCCTCGTACCATTTGCTATTTTTGCAGCCTTTTTTAATATTTGGGATTTTAATGAGCGTTATATCGTTAAAGGGGAAATGGACCGAATCTTAACAAGGCCGATTCACAGCCTCTTTCAAGTAGTTATTGAAAGAATGGAAGTGGAAAGCTTATTTGGCGCGTTTACTGGGATTGCGATAATGATTTATGCAGGTATTAAGCTTGACCTAGTTTTCCATTGGTATGATGTGTTTATCTTTGCAGCAATGGTCATAGGTGGAGCACTCGTTTATGCTGGTATCTTTATATCGCTAGCTTCGATTGGATTTTGGTCAGATGCTAGAACATCGATCATGCCGATGATGTACAACATTGGAAATTACGGGCGTTATCCAGTAAACATATATAACAAAGTTATACGTTTTGTACTTACTTGGATCTTACCGTTCGCTTTTGTTGGTGTGTATCCGTCAGCCTATTTTTTAGGGAAGGAAGAATGGTATGTATATGCCTTTTTAACACCAGTTGTCGGCATTGTGTTTTTTTCAATGGCAATTTTTCTATGGAATATCGGTGTAACAAAATATCGCGGAGCAGGAAATTAATATATCTAAAATACAAATATTCTTCATAACATGGAAACAGGTGATGTTATGGAGAATATTTTTTTGCTCTTTTTAATGGGAGTAATTATTGTTGGAATTGGATCTAGCTTACACTCTTTTTGGACAAACCCATCGAGAAGACACTATTTGTCGTTGCAAAATTTGATTGTTCTTGTCTATGTCTATGTTACCCTTTTGCTCGGATTTGGCTTGGTGTATATGATTTTAGATTTATTAAAAATTTCCGCACTAGCGATTGATGAATTCCCTTTGTCGGGTAGTTTCCTTCAAAAACTAGAGGCTAGTATGTATTTTAGTGCGACAACAGTACTTACTGTAGGTTATGGTGACATTACACCAGTCGGTATCGGAAAATGGATTGCAATGCTTGAAGCGTTAATTGGTTATCTTTTACCAGCGGCTTTTGTAGTTCGGACATTTATAGAACATGATAAAAAGTAATTTTATTTGTTTTCCACCGTTAAATTCGCTACGATAATTTTAACAAGAAAATTTTAGGGGGATTTCAAATGACAGTAGCAGTTGGAGAAAAAGCACCAGCATTTAAAGGATTAGCTAATAGTGGTAAGGAAGTTTCCTTACAAGACTTTAAAGGGAAAAATGTAGTTCTTTATTTTTATCCAAAAGATATGACCCCAGGTTGTACTACTCAAGCGTGTGATTTTCGTGATATGCACGAAAGTTTCGAAGGGTTAAACGCAGTAATAATCGGTGTAAGTCCAGATCCACTTACAAGACATGAAAAGTTTGTTGATAAATATGACTTACCTTTCCTGCTAATTGCGGATGAAGATCATAAAATAGCAGAAGATTATGGTGTCTGGAAGCTGAAGAAAAATTTTGGCAAAGAATATATGGGTATTGAACGCTCGACTTTTATTATTAATGGAGAAGGCGAGCTTGTGAAAGAATGGCGTAAAGTAAGAGTGAAAGGCCATGTAGAAGCGGCATTACAATTCATTAAAGAAAATTTAGCATAAAAAAATAAAAAGACTGGCACACCAGTCTATACTTAAATGTGAGAGGATGCGTATGTTAAAGTACAGGGCATACCTCCTCTGAAAAAAATATTTTAGGTACAAGAGAGCGATTCTTGTACCCTTTTTTTATACATAAGAAGGAATCTGCGTTCCTAATAGATAATTAAGTAACAATATCAACATTGAGGTGATTTTCATGATTGTTTTGTCATCGGCAAAAGTAAAGCAAACGATTCAAGAAGAACTTATTGAAAAGTATCCAGAAATAAACTTTATTTTTTGTGAGAATATGCAAGAGGCAGAGGAACGTTTGCATGAAGCATCGATATTAATTACATATGGCGAGGATTTAAATGATACCCATCTTGAAAAAGCAACTAACTTACGCTGGATCATGGTAATCTCAGCTGGTCTGGATCAAATGCCATTTCAAGCAATCCATAAAAAAGGTATTGTCGTAACAAATGTAAGAGGAATTCACGCAATACCAATGGCAGAATATGTTATCGCAATGATGTTACAAGTTAGTCGAAATACGAAGGCTTTAATAAAACATGAACAAGAGAAAAAGTGGGATCGCGCAGTAAAAATGGAAGAGATTACGGGAAAAACAATATTAGTAGTTGGAGCTGGAGCAATCGGTCAGGAAATTGCTAGAATTGCCAAAGCTTTTTCGCTTAAAACACTTGGAGTTAATACGTCAGGTAATAAGCAGCGACACTTCGATGAAATATATGCGATACATGACATTAAAGAGCCACTAGCAAAGGCAGACTTTGTTGTGAACGTTTTACCTAGTACGGAAAAAACACATCAACTTTTTAGCTATGATTTATTTTCGTACATGCGTAGTAGTGCTGTTTTTATTAATATAGGGCGCGGTACAACGGTTAACGAGGAACATTTAGTCAAGGTAATGGAGGAAAAAAGGATATCACATGCTGTTTTGGATGTTTTTTATGAAGAACCTTTACATGCTGAGCATCCCTTTTGGAATATGGAAAATGTCACAGTGACTCCACATTTGTCAGGGATATCTAAACAATATCAGCCACGAGCGTTTGAAATTTTCAAAGAGAATCTAGAGCATTTTATGAAGGGGTCTGGCTCAATGAAAAATATCGTTAATTTAGAAAGGGGATATTAATTATGAAAATATATACGAAAACAGGAGATAAAGGAACAACATCGTTAATCTATGGAGAAAGAGTAGCGAAACATGATATTCGAGTTGAAGCGTACGGAACTTGTGACGAGGCGAATTCTGCCATTGGAGTAGCATTAAGTCTACTTCCAGACAAACCATTTGTAAAAAGTGAAGAAACTTTAACAATCTTTCATAAAATACAAACCATTTTATTTCATGTTGGTGCTGAACTAGCTACTCCTGTTGGGAAAGAAGTGAAATGGCAAGTGAAACAAGAAGATGTGGAAGATCTTGAGAAAACAATGGATGAATGGAATGAAGACTTGCCTCAGTTAACCACTTTCATTTTGCCTGGTGGTAGTAGCGCGGGGGCACAGTTACATTTAGCGCGAACTATTGTTAGAAGAGCTGAGAGAGTAGCAACATCAATTGGAACCGATGTTAATCCAATCGTTTTACAATATTTGAATCGTCTTTCTGACTTTTTATTTGTTGCTGCACGCTATTTGAACCATAAGTTAGGAGCAATAGAAAAAACGTTGCATGAAGATGTGGAAAACTAGAATAATTGTGTAAGTTGCAGACAATACACATATACTATTATTGACAACAGGACATGGACAATGTAAACTTTTTATAACAATTATAATGTAATAATCTTTTTTAGAAATGAGGTGCATGGCGATGGCTCAACATATGAAGCTGGATGAGGCGATTGATACTTTAAAAAAATCAGGCGTTCGAATAACTCCACAGCGTCATGCGGTTTTGGAATACTTAATACAATCGATGTCACATCCGACAGCAGATGAGATTTATAAATCACTTGAAGGTAAATTTCCTAATATGAGTGTCGCGACTGTTTACAACAACCTACGAGTCTTTAAAGAAGTCGGGTTAGTTAAAGAGTTAACTTATGGTGATGCATCAAGTCGATTTGACTGCATTACTACAGACCACTATCATATTATCTGCAAACCATGTGGGAAAATTGTTGACTTTCATTATCCCGGTCTAGATGAAGTGGAGACACTAGCGGAGCAAGTAACAGGGTTTCATGTTTCTGACCACAGGATGGAAATATACGGTATATGTCCTAGCTGCAAAAAAAATGAAGCGCATCATTAAAATAGCTGAAGGCACTAAGCCTTCAGCTATTTTTTTTGTATGATTTTTTATTATATTTTTCGTCGAAAGGTTGTCCTTCTAAATCTTTATCAAGTGTTAGTGGTTCGTTACAATACATACAAGCATCGACGCGCCCTAAAACTTTTGTAACTTTATTACAATTTGGACATTGAACTTGTACAGAATCGGTGGATAACATACCAATCCAAAAGTAAACTACTGTACTTGCAATAACCGATAAAAATCCAAGCATCATAAAAATAGTCATGACAACAGGATAACTTCTAAAGTATAATCCAACGTACATAATGATAAAGCCAATAAATACTAGACTTAATGCAAAAGTACGGATACGATTAATTTTGTTTTTTCTTTTTCCACTCATAATCAAAACCTCCTACTTTGAATAGTATCGTAAAGGTTTTTGTGAAACAACTATTACTATTATTTTCTTGCAGGGAAAATGAAAAGACTGTTGAATATTACATTAACGATGGATTCCACTTTGAAAGGGGAAGGAACAAATGGAAGACATTTTAAGACCTCTCTATCAAGAACGAGCAAGTCATAAAGATACATTAGGAATATTATTAATTGAAAAAGTAGTAACTAATCCTAAACTCACAGAGGATTTTGATGCAATTCTTTTTGTAATTACGGAAAATGATGATCAAAAATGGACAGTAAAACATTATGCTTTTGAAAATCAAAAAGCTGCCCTTCATATAGTGAGTAAACAACAACTAAAAGATTGGTTTACATATGGAAGTAATCGTAAGGCTATTGAATGGGTAATTCGAGGCAAAAGTATTTTCGATCGAAATGAATTTATTGAAAACTTCAAAGAAGACTTGCGTCAATTCCCAGATGAAGACCGAAAAAAGAAAATGGGATTAGAATTCGCCAAGTTGATTAAGAGGCAAGAAGAAGGAAAAAGCTTATTTCAAGCAAGCCAATATTTAGATTCTTTTAACCATATCGTGCATGCGTTACATCATTTAGCACGACTAGCTGTAATTGAAAAAGGTTTTTACCCTGAAATAACAGTTTGGGATCAAGTGAAAAAAATGGAGCCTGAATTTTATAAACTTTATACAGAACTAGTTGATAGTAAGGAACCATTAGAAAAGCGTTTAGAATTAATGCTTATTGCTAGTGAGTTTTCTCTTTCGGCTAAAACAAAACTTGGTAGTCGACATTTATTAGAAGTTATGGCGGAAAAGGACACACCTTGGACTTATTCAGAATTAACAAATCATAACGAACTAAAAGAGTATGAAGTAGATTTAGTTGTCCTTTTAGAACATCTGATTAAAAAGGAACTTCTATTAGTAGTTGAACAGGAGACAAAAGGAAAAGCTATCTATCACCGCACCTATCAAAGTAAAAAGTAAAATTAGATTGCATGAAACTTTTTCAAGAAAAGTATTGACGATTAAGTTTCATGCATGATATATTATTAAACGTCGCTGATGACGGCGGCTTAAAACAAACAGCAAAAACAAAATAAAAAACATACTTGACGAATAACAATCGAGCATGATATGATTTGAAAGTCGTCAAAAATTGTTCTTTGAAAACTAAACGAAACGCCAAGCGAGTCAATCGTAATTCCTAGAGTTAACACTCTAGATAAAAGGTTCCATACACCTTTCAAAAAAAGATGGAAAATGAGCAATCAAACAAACTATTATGGAGAGTTTGATCCTGGCTCAGGACGAACGCTGGCGGCGTGCCTAATACATGCAAGTCGAG